>NZ_JBYMAP010000269.1:0-5130 GCF_057766305.1 Methylomonas sp. BG-2
TTTTGTCGATGAGCGTGAGTCCGTTTCGGTCAGTGTGAATTGGCGTCACTCTAGTCAGGTCGATGAAATCGAGCTGAGCGGACCATTGGCGCAGGGGCGGGTTCGGATTTCAGTGGGCGGCGACGTTGTGATAATCGATGATGGCGAGACGCGTCGCGAGCTTCAGGGAGATGTTGACTTGATGGTTGAGGAGGGGCTTGGGATTTCGTTGCCGGTCAGCGCGCTAAGGTTTTGGGTGTTGGGCATGAGTCGGCCGGAATTCGCGGTTACTGAGCAGCCAAGCGGTTTTTTTCAGTTGGGATGGTTGGTGATGTTTCAGGAAATGTTTCAGGTTGAGCGAGTTGCTTTGCCGAGGAAAATGAGCGTGCAGCGGGACAAAACAAGAATAAAGTTATTTGTGGATCGGTGGGATTTGTCGTGACGGGAATTCAAGAAAATCGCTGGGGCGAACGTTGGCCGGCGCCGGCCAAGCTTAACTTAATGTTGAGAATTACCGGTCGGCGACCCGACGGCTACCATTTGCTGCAAACCGTTTTTCAATTAATCGATTTGTGCGATTGGTTAACATTTCATCCGGTTGACGGTGATGTGGTTGAATTGGTTAACGAGACTCCGGGGGTGGCGGCGCGAGACGATCTGACCGTCAGAGCGGCCTTGTTGCTAAAGCAGCATACCGGATGCAAGTTGGGCGTGAGGATTCAGCTAGACAAGTTTTTGCCCATGGGCGGTGGTTTGGGTGGTGGTAGTTCGGATGCGGCAACGACATTGGTTGTGCTGAATGCCTTATGGGGTCTCAATTTGCCGTCGGAAACATTAATTAGCTTAGGTTTGCGTTTAGGGGCCGATGTGCCGGTGTTCGTTGCCGGTTATTCCGCATGGGGAGAGGGGGTGGGTGAAGTCTTGCAGCCTATGATATTACCCGAATCCTGGTTCGTAGTTATTAAGCCAGATTGTCATGTGAATACGAAAGAAATTTTTTTGGCTGAGCGGTTGACAAGAAATAGTAAATCAATCAAAATGAGCGACTTTATTGCAGGGGATAGTGGAAATGACTGTCTTGCTGTGGTTAAGAGTCTGTATGAGCCGGTAGCGAATGCGCTTGATGCTTTGTCTGGTTTTGCAGAGCCGCAGTTGACCGGGACCGGTGCTTGCGTGTTTGCGCGGTTTGCGGATAGATCTTCGGCTGAGAGGGTTTATTTCGCATTGAAAGATGGTTGGTCGGTTTATTTGGCCAAAGGGGTAAATAAGTCCCCGCTTCATGGAATGTTTGAACACGGATCGGTTTAATCAAATTTTTGGGCTGTCGCCAAGCGGTAAGGCACGAGGTTTTGATCCTCGCATACCAAGGTTCGAATCCTTGCAGCCCAGCCATAATCCTCATATGTAGCCTCTTTAGGAGTGTGCTTCAATGCGCGAAGCTTCGGTAATGGTATTCTCCGGCAATGCCAATAAGGCATTGTCCGAAGGTATTGTAAAGAAGCTTAACATGCGGTTGGGCATGGCTAGTGTCGGGCGCTTCAGTGATGGCGAAATATTTGTCGAAATTGAAGAAAACGTCAGGGGGCGTGATGTTTTCGTAATTCAGCCCACTTGCGCGCCTGCCAACGAGAACTTGATGGAATTGTTGGTGATGATCGATGCGTTGCGCAGGGCGTCTGCGGCGAGAATTACAGCTGTAATGCCCTATTATGGATACGCTAGGCAAGATCGGCGTACGCGCTCCGCGAGGGTGCCTATTACCGCTCGGCTGGTTGCCGATATGATAGGAAATGCAGGGGCGGATCGCGCGCTGACGGTGGATTTGCATGCGGACCAGATCATGGGGTTTTTCGCGATTCCCGTGGATAATGTTTATGCATCCCCAATTCTACTTGGCGATATTTGGCGGCAAGAGTACGAAAACTTGATTGTTGTGTCACCAGATGTTGGTGGCGTGGTTCGCGCTAGGGCTATAGCCAAGCGATTGGGTGACGCGGACTTGGCGATTATCGATAAGCGCAGGCCTAGGCCGAATGTTTCCGAAATCATGCATATTATAGGCGACGTTGAAGGGCGTACCTGTGTGATGGTTGATGATTTGGTCGATACCGCAGGGACTCTTTGTCATGCTGCCGAGGCTTTGAAAAAGCACGGGGCAAACAAAGTGGTGGCGTATTGTACTCATCCTGTTTTGTCTGGGCTGGCTGTCGATAACGTCAGAAACTCGGTCTTGGACGAGTTGGTCGTGACGGACACAATTCCGTTGACTACTGAACTCGTAACTGTTGATAAAATTCGGCAGTTGAGTGTGGCCGAGATGTTGGCGGAAACGATCAGGCGGATTGCTGTGGGTGAGTCGGTGAGTTCGCTTTATGTGGATTAGAGTTTTTATTGGTTTTTGGGCGGGCGCCTTGGGTGCGGCTTTTGGAGAAATAAATGGCTAACGTATTTGAATTTGTAGCGGAATCTCGTGCAAGTGCTGGAAGTAGTGCTTCGAAAGGGGTTCGTCGCGCCGGTAAGGTTCCGGCGATTATTTATGGTGCTGATGCTTCCCCGCAAATGCTGGTGCTGGATCACAATGAAGTTGTTAAGCACTTGGAGCACGAAGCTGTTTACTCTCATGTGTTGGATGTGAAAATTGACGGCAAAACCGAGAAGGCTGTTTTGAAGCAGATTCAAAGGCATCCTGCCAAGCCTCAAATTCTGCATATGGATTTTATGCGTATTGACGAAACGCACAAGCTGAAGGTTCATGTGCCGCTACATTTTATCAATGAGACAATTTCTGTTGGTGTTAAGAAGGGCGGGGTTGTTACTCATGCTATGGTCGATGTTGAGGTGCTTTGCTTGCCGGCGGCGTTGCCTGAGTTTATTGAGGTTGATTTAGCCAGGGTTGAAATTGGCGAGGCTGTGCATCTGTCTGATCTGAAATTGCCGAACGGTGTTGAGATTGCTGCTCTCCAGCATGGTGTTGAGCATGATCATCCTGTCGCTCAGATCGTCAAGTCTCGTTCTGGTGAAGAATCGGAATAACAAATTCGCTTGATGATGAAGGTGCTTGTCGGCTTGGGTAATCCGGGGCGGCAATACGAGAAAACCCGGCATAATGTCGGGTTTTTGTTTCTCGATTATCTGCTGGCCGGTTCTGGTGGGCGTTGGAGAAAGGTTGCTGGATTTGAGGCTGAGATCGGAGAGTTGGTAGTTGATAACAAATTACTAGTCTTGGTGAAGCCGCAAACGTTTATGAACAGAAGCGGGTCTTCGGTTGTAAAGGTTTTAAGATATTACAAATTTCAGCGAGAGGTCATGTTGGTTGTGCATGATGACCTTGAGTTGCCGGTGGGTGTTGTTAAAACCAAGCGTGGTGGAGGACATTCCGGGCACAATGGCCTCCGCGATATTATCTCTAGCCTGGGTTCAAATGAGTTTGCCAGATTGAGGTTTGGTATTGGACGGCCTGTCTCTGGGGAGGTTGTTGCCGACTACGTGTTAAGCGCGCCATCTCGGGAAGAGTTGGCTGGGCAATCAAGGTTGTTCGAGTTTGTTTCATTGAGGCTGGGTGGGGTGCTTAATGGTGAAGAGTTTGTTCATGGAAACTAAAAACATCTTGACGGGTAGGATCAAAACAAGGATAATTGACTGATTAAGTAACGGAGGGGTTCCCGAGCGGCCAAAGGGATCAGACTGTAAATCTGCCGGTTCTACCTTCGGAGGTTCGAATCCTCCCCCCTCCACCACTTCATTTTAAACAGAAGGCTACGCGGGTGTAGTTCAATGGTAGAACTCCAGCCTTCCAAGCTGATTGCGTGGGTTCGATTCCCATCACCCGCTCCATTTTCTGAATGGAATTTCGCTCATATAGCTCAGAAGGTAGAGCACTTCCTTGGTAAGGAAGAGGTCACCGGTTCAAATCCGGTTATGAGCTCCAGTTTGGTAGTTTGTTTTTGTGTAGGGTGTTTTTACAATGGCAAAAGAAAAATTTGAAAGAAAGAAACCGCACGTCAACGTGGGCACGATTGGTCATGTTGACCACGGAAAAACCACGTTAACAGCCGCGTTGACGAAAGTAATGGCGGAGCTGCAAGGCGGTGAAGCGAAAGCCTTCGATCAAATTGACAATGCGCCAGAAGAACGCGCGCGCGGCATCACCATTTCAACCTCGCACGTGGAATATGAGTCAGCGTCGCGCCACTACGCGCACGTGGACTGCCCGGGGCACGCCGACTACGTCAAAAACATGATTACCGGTGCCGCGCAAATGGACGGTGCCATTTTGGTTTGTTCGGCGGCTGATGGCCCGATGCCGCAGACCCGCGAGCATATCCTGCTGTCTCGTCAAGTTGGCGTACCCTATATTGTGGTGTTTCTAAACAAAGCCGACATGGTCGATGATGCGGAATTGATCGAATTGGTTGAAATGGAAATCCGCGAGCTGCTGAATCAATACGAGTTCCCGGGCGATGATACCCCGATCATTATTGGTTCCGCGCTAAAAGCCCTGGAAGGGGATCAAAGCGAAATCGGCGTTCAATCCGTTGTTAAACTGGTTGAGGCGTTGGACAGTTATATCCCAGAGCCTGAGCGTGCCATCGACGGCAAATTCTTGATGCCGATTGAAGACGTATTCTCTATATCAGGTCGCGGTACTGTCGTTACGGGTCGTGTGGAACGTGGGATTATCAAAGTCGGTGAAGAGGTGGAAATCGTCGGTATTCGCGACACACAAAAAACCACATGCACCGGTGTGGAAATGTTCCGCAAGCTGCTTGATCAAGGTCAAGCCGGCGACAACGTAGGGGTCTTGCTGCGCGGCACCAAGCGCGATGACGTCGAACGCGGTCAAGTCCTAGCGCACGTCAACAGCATCAAGCCGCATTCGCACTTCAAGGCGGAAATTTACGTATTGTCCAAGGAAGAGGGTGGTCGCCATACGCCGTTTTTCAACGGCTATCGCCCCCAATTTTACTTCCGCACCACCGACGTGACCGGGGCGGTCGAACTGCCGGAAGGCGTCGAAATGGTGATGCCTGGCGACAACATCTCCGTCACCGTCAAGCTGATCTCGCCGATCGCGATGGAAGACGGCTTGCGCTTCGCGATTCGCGAAGGCGGTCGCACCGTGGGTGCCGGTGTCGTCGCTTCAATCATCGA
>NZ_JBYMAP010000270.1:0-5119 GCF_057766305.1 Methylomonas sp. BG-2
GCTCGGCGCGATCGGGTTCGCTCGGGCGATGGCGGCGGCTCGGATTTTTGCCGGATGTCGGCACCACAACCTCTGCCGTCTTGACCGGCCGTCACTGTCTCGGACGGCCGCCGGATAACCGGCGAGTCGATACCGCCACTTAATCCCGTACCGAACGGCGCCGAGTCGCCGTTCGGCGAATTCGCGGCTTGTCGAGCGAAGCGCCAGCGCGCGCCACCGCTCGGCAGTCCGCGCAAACCATGAAGCGGCGCGGGATGGCCCGTCAAGGCGCAAGCCGCTGTCGGCGTGATCGGGCAAAAGCCAATAACCATAACAAGGCGTTGCCCGCTAAATCTATCTATCCGGAGGAAATCATGAACTCACAACTACCCAAGCTATTGGCGTTGGTGGCGATACTGGCATCGTCAACGGCGCACGCGACGTTTTGGTCCAAGGCCGGCAAGGTCAAGGACGAAGCCCTGCAAGCCGGCCGCGGCGCGGAAACCCTGAAGGGCGCCGACGACGATTACTTCAAGGACATGGATTACGGCGCCAGCAAGGACCCGGAGGCCTTGGCCCGCGCGCTGAGTCCCTACGTGCCTGGCATTACCGCTAAAGACGCTCACGACGCGGTGGTGCGCGGCCGCAACAATTGGATTGTCTGGACCGCCGGCAACGACCGCTTCTGGAACGACATCGGTAAAACCAGCGTCGGCACGCTGGATTTTTTGAAAATGCTGTCTAGCCACGAGACCTTGAAATTCAGCCGCGACAACCGCTGGAATTATCTGGGTTTGGTCAACGAGCCCTGTTTCAAAAAACCGACCGCGCCGCGCCAGGATCGTTACGGCCTATGGTTGGACGAACGCAGCAGCGATTGTCCGGCCGATCCGTTCGAGGATGAAAGCAAATACCCCGGCGTGAAAGCCGGCGCGCGCGGCAAAACCGTGCCGGTCGGTTCCTACTACGGTTACGCAACCGGCGTGGTTGGCTTGCGTTTATTCCCGAATCCGGACTTCGACGAGAAAGCCGCCAAGGCCTGGGACCCGGTGAAGTTTTATACCGATCCCAGCTACTACAACAACAAAGATTTGATCCGGCCGTACCGGGTCGGCATGTCCTGCGGCTTTTGCCACGTCGGCCCCAATCCCAGCAATCCGCCGGCCGATCCGGAAAATCCGAAATGGGAGAATCTCAATTCCAATCCGGGCGCCCAGTATTTTTGGATAGACCGGATTTTCTCCTACGAAGCCGATCCGTCCAGTTTCCCGTTCCAGTTGTTCCATACCTCCCGGCCGGGCGCGCTCGACACCTCGCTGGTTTCGACCGATTACATCAATAATCCGCGCACGATGAATGCGGTTTACAACCTGGGCGCACGGATGAAAAACGCGTTGCGCTTCGGGCAGGAACGCATCGCCGGCGGCGGTTTGAACAATCGCCAATTCAACGACTTGAAATTGCCGGAGAGCAGTCCGCTCAACAGCTTTTTCAAACAGCCGGATACGGTGTGGACGCCGCGCGTGCTCAAGGACGGCGCCGATTCGGTCGGTGCGTTGGGTGCGCTGAACCGGGTGTTCGTCAACATCGGCTTGTTCAGCGAGGAATGGACCGAACATTTCCGACCCTTGATCGGCGGCGAAAAAATCTCGCCGTTCCCGATCGCCACCGCCCGGAAAAACTCGTCCTACTGGAACGCCACCGAGCAACAAACCCCGGACTTGGCGCTGTTCTTCCTGGCCACCGCCCAGCCGGACTATCTGAGCAAGGCGCCCGGCGGCGAACAACATCTGAAAGCTTCGGCCGAAGTCCTGAAACGCGGCAAGGAAGTGTTCGCGGAAACCTGCGCCCGCTGCCATTCCAGCAAACTGCCGGAGAAAGCCTATAGCTTCTTCCCGAACGGCTGCGTTGGCCCGGACTACCTAAGCTGCTGGAACAATTACTGGAAATGGAGCAAAACCGACGAGTTCAAAACCGAAATGAAGGCTATCGTCGCCAAGGACGACTTCCTGCAAGACAACTTCCTGTCCACCGAATTGCGGGTGCCGGTCACGCTGCTGCAAACCAACGCCTGCAGCCCGTTGGCCACCAACGGCCTGGCCAACAACATCTGGGACAACTTCACCTCGCAAAGCTATAAGGACTTGCCGTCGGTCGGCAAATACACGGTGCATCATCCGATCACCGGCGCCGCCTACGACTACGACATGCCGGGCGGTGGCCGCGGCTACACCCGGCCGGCTTCGCTGGTCAGCTTGTGGTCGACCGCGCCATATCTGCTGAACAACTCGGTCGGCAAGTTTTATCCCAGCGGCTCGGTCGAAGACCGGCTGAAATCCTTCGACGACTCGATCCGGCAAATTCTGTGGCCCGAAAAACGTAGCGGCAACCGTGACATCGTCGTGGTCGATTCCGCCAATCCGGCCGAACGTAAGGTGCTGAAAGGCCAAGTCGATGTGACGACCGCCACCAGCTATCTGCGCGTACCCAAAGGCTATTTGCCGGATTTGCTGCAACCGCTGGTCGAGCCGTTCAGCCTGTTGAAACCCTGGGCCTTCGACAAGTCCGGCGTGGAACTGGGACCGATTCCAAGAGGCACGCCGGTGAATCTGGTGTCCAACATGAACCTCGATCCCAGCGATCCGAAACACGTGTTTCACTTAATCAAGGTATTGAAGGACGTTAAAAAAGCCTTGAAAGCGATTCCGCAAGGCGCCAGCGACGAAGAGGCCATCAAGGTTTTCGACGACCGAAACATCGTCGCCGACATGTTGAGCGTCAGCAAGTGCCCGGACTTTGTCGTCAATCGCGGCCATTACTTCGGTACCGACTATCTGGCCGAGGAAAAAGACCGGGCCTTGAGCGACGCCGACAAGGAAGCGCTGATCGAAGTGCTGAAAACCTTCTAATGGAGCAACCACTATGAGTAATAGCGCTGAATACGACTATATCGTGGTGGGGTCGGGTGCCGGCGGCGGCACCCTGGCCGCCCGGCTGGCCGAGAACGGCCGCAAGGTGCTGGTGCTGGAAGCGGGCGGCGATCCGCTGCAAATGCAGGGCGGTGACGCCATATCCGACGATAACCGGCTGCCAGAGGATTACCAAGTGCCGGTATTCCACGCCTTGTCCAACGAAAACAAGGCCATGCGTTGGGACTTTTGGGTCAGGCATTGGGGCGACACCCAGCTGCAACGCCGCGACGAAAAGTACCGCGAAAAGTGGGACGGCGAAAAGGTGGACGGCGTGCTGTATCCGCGCGCCGGCTGTCTGGGCGGCTGTACCGCCCACAATGCGATGATCACCGTGTATCCGCACAACGACGACTGGAACCACATCGCCGATCTGACCGGCGACGCCAGTTGGCACGCCGATAAGATGCGCGGTTATTTCGAAAAAATGGAGGACTGTCACCACCGCCTACCGAGTTACCGCTGGGCCGCCAAATTGGGCATCAACCCGACGCGGCACGGCTTTGGCGGCTGGCTGCAAACCGAAAAAGCCATTCCGCTGGAGGCCCTGGGCGACAAAACCCTAGTGCAAACCCTGAAGGAATCGGTGGCGGCGGC
The DNA here is from genome assembly GCF_057766305.1 of Methylomonas sp. BG-2. Classification (NCBI taxonomy): domain Bacteria; kingdom Pseudomonadati; phylum Pseudomonadota; class Gammaproteobacteria; order Methylococcales; family Methylococcaceae; genus Methylomonas; species Methylomonas sp. BG-2. The sequence goes on from NZ_JBYMAP010000270.1 coordinate 3,546, forward strand.
CTGGAAAAACCTCGACACCGACCCGATCGAAGGCGCCGAGTGGTTCGGCGAAAGCCTGGGCGATCCCAACGATTGGCGGCTGGTGGAGAAAAACGCCACCGGCTTGCGCTATCCGCCGTTGATGACCCGCAACCACACCCGCTTGAGTACCCGCGACCGCTTGCTGGAAGTACAGCAAAAGTATCCCGATAAGCTGCATATCGAGCTGAACGCGCTGGTGACGCAGGTGTTGTTCGACGAGCAAAATCGGGCCATCGGCGTCGAATATCAAAAAGGCGAAAAGCTTTACCAAGCCCATCACCAGCCGGCGACCCAACCCGGCGAAACTCGCCAGGTTTTAGCCGGCAAGGAAGTCATCCTGGCCGGCGGCGCCTTTAACACCCCGCAGTTGCTGATGTTGTCCGGCATCGGGCCGAAAGCCGATCTGGAGCGCTTGCGCATCCCGGTGCGCGTCGATTTGCCCGGCGTCGGCAGTAACTTGCAGGACCGCTACGAAGTCGGCGTCGTCAACAAAATGAAACAGGACTGGGAGGTATTGAAGGGCGCCCGTTACGCCAAGGGCGATCCGCAATATACCGAGTGGGAAACCCAGCGCAAGGGCGTTTACACCACCAACGGCGCGGTGCTGGCGGTGATCAAGCGTTCGTTGCAACAGCGCAAGTTGCCGGATCTGTTTTGTTTTGCGTTGCTGGCGCGCTTTCAGGGCTACTTCCCCAACTTCTCGCAATGGATACCGGAGTTGAATTACCTGACCTGGGCGGTGTTGAAAGCCCATACCAACAACCGGGGCGGCGAAGTGAAATTGAAATCGGCCGATCCTCGCGAGCGGCCCTACATCAATTTCAAGTATTTCGAGGAAGGCACCCCGGACGGCGGCGAAGACTTGGAATCGGTGGTGGCCGGCGTCAAATTCGTGCGCGAATTAACCGCGCCGCTGATCGCCAGGGGCATCATCGAGGAAGAAGCCTTTCCGGGCGCGGCGGTCCAAACCGACGACGAAATCCGCGACTTTATCCGTTATCAATCCTGGGGCCACCATGCCTCCTGCACCTGCCCGATCGGCGCCGACGGCGACGACATGGCGGTGCTGGACAGCCGGTTCCGGGTGCGCGGCGTAAGCGGCCTGCGGGTGGTGGACGCCTCGGTATTCCCGAGGATTCCGGGCTTCTTCATCGTCTGCGCGATCTACATGATCGCCGAAAAAGCCGCCGACGTGATTCTGTCGGAGGCTTGATATACAAACCGTCGGCCGGCGAGTAGACGCCAGTGTGCGGCTACTCGCCGGCCCATCGAGCCAGTCCTTGCAACCTTTCGGCGCAATACGGCTAGCGCCTATTGATGCCCTATTGATTGCGCCTTATCGTGTTGACAGATTTTGAATGCCTTTGGATCGGCCAGAAGTCGCCAAAAGAAACAAAAGGGTCAATGGCAAATGTCTAGCCTAAAGCCGACGCAGGGTTTGGTGAGTTTAGCAACCACGCCAATCGAGCAGGACAAGTCGATAGGATGGGCTGAGGCTACGAAGCCCATCTGGCAATAACCGACACCGCTGGCCTTGGTGTTGCATAAACCAT
>NZ_JBYMAP010000271.1:0-5053 GCF_057766305.1 Methylomonas sp. BG-2
ATTCCGACGCCAGTCACCGGCACGGCGCCGCGTGGAGACATTCATTCTCCCCGGCCCGAACCTTAACGGCGAACTTATCCTTTCTCCAAACGGTTGCCAAACGGCCGTTTGAGTTTCCACCAGTTTGCCGTGATTGCCGGCCGTTGCCGAACTCTTTTCGTTGCCCAATTCAGGTTGCCGGCCCCAACGCTTGATCCCCAATGAAACGGCGGATGGGGCTATACTGTCCGCAAAGCTTAACGCCGTGCTCACGGCGTTCGCCTCTTCCAACACTGATGAGAAATGCGATATGTGGTTCACCAGACTGTTACCCCAGCTTCCCTTGCTCCTAATGCTCGGATGCGCCGAAACCCCCGAGCAACCGGCGCCGTTACCGCCGACTCAGGTCGATCTGAAGATCGAAAGCGCGCCGATGATCAACCCCGATACCGACGGCAAGGCCGCCCCGGTTTTGCTGCGGGTTTACGAGTTGCGCGAACAAAGCTCGTTCAATGGTGCCGACTTTTTTGCACTGTTCGACAAAGAGCAGGCCACGCTGGCCGCCGATTTGGTCCGTAAGCAGGAGTTGCTGATCAAACCCGGCGAAAACAAAGCAATACATATCGAACCCGCCGCCGACACGCGTTCTCTGGGTTTTTTCGCGGCCTTTCGCAAGCTGGATAATGCGCAATGGCGCGCGGTCGCGCCAGTAGTCGCGCATCAAAACAACACGGTGACCTTGAAAATCAAGGGGAATACATTGGCCGCCGATGCGTCCGCCGAGCCGCCGCCCGCGCTAGCCGTCAAGCCGGCGGATTAATTTGCGCGGACGACCACCCTCCCCTTGAATTTTAAGCCGCGTTTCGCGAGCTGGCCGGCCCGAGCCAAATTGGGCCGGCCTGGCTTTCACGCCGAACCCTTGCCGCGGTTTTCCATCCGCCTCAGAAACTCCGCCATGATCGCTCGGTAGAGTTCCTCGCCCAGATACTGGTCCTCGACGCCGCTGTCGATGCTGGGGTTGTCATTGACCTCGATGACGTAACCCTTGCCGCCCACTTCCTTGACGTCCACGCCGTATAAACCGTTGCCTATCGGCTGAGTGGCTTTCAACGCCGCCTCCAGCACCGCCCTCGGCACCTCGAAGGTCGGCAACGTCGCGAAACTGCCGCTATCGGTGCGATTGGCGCCGTGCCGGTAAATCTGCCAATGGTTTTTCACCATGAAATAACGGCAGGCGTATAAGGCCTTGTGGTTGAACACGCCGATCCGCCAGTCGAAATCGGTATACAAAAACTCCTGCGCCAGTAGCAACGCCGATTGCTGGAACAACTCGGCGACTTTTTGCTCCAGTTCCGCCCGGTTATTCACCTTGACGATACCCCGCGAAAACGAACCGTCCGGAATCTTGATTACCACCGGAAAGCCGGCGGCGACTTCCAATTGGTCCAGATGCGCGGCATTGCCCTTGTGCAAAATCCAGGTGCGCGGCGACGGCACGCGGTGGGTACGGAACAAATCGGCCAAATACACCTTGTTGGCGCAGCGCAAGATGGAGTTGGGATCGTCGATCACGACCAAGCCCTCGGCCTCGGCTTTTTTCGCGAAGCGGTAAGTGTGGTGGTCTATCGCGGTGGTTTCGCGGATGAACAGGCCGTCGAACTCGGGAATCCGGCCGTAATGGTTCTGGGTAATCAATTCCACGTCGATGCCCATCCGCCGCCCGACGTGGATAAATTTCTTCAACGCGCCGCGATTGCTGGGCGGCAGGGTTTCGGCCGGGTTGATCAACACCGCCAGATCGAATCGCGCCGCCTTGCGGGCCCGGCTCTTGCGCCAGACTTTCTTGCTGAATTTGTCCAGCGCGTCAGCGAAAAAGGTTTGCATGTCGTCGTTCAACTGGCGCGGCGATACCGCGGTCAAATCGGTGATTTCCCATTGCTGTTGCGGGCGGAGCGTGACCTTGAGAATCGGGCAGGGAAAGCGCTCGAACAACAAGCGCGCCAACTCTTGAAACGCCGGCTCCGGCGTCGTGCCGAAATAGCTGTACAGCACCAACTCGCCGTCCTTGTTCCGCTTCTTGAACGCCCGCAGCAGGGGCTCGGTAAAGTCTTGCAATTGCAGGCGGTACAAGGCGTTCTTGCCCAAGTCGTTGATGACTTTTACCGATGGAATCACGTGGTGATTGCGCGCCTCCGCCAGCAACGAACAGTAATAGCCGTCGGACAAATAGGCGTAATCACCGCACAAATTGATGATCCTCATTCGCCGATCCGGATCGGCGTGCGCGGTCGCCAGATAGGTTTCGAAAGTGATGACGTGTTCGCTGGGATAATAAGGCCCCCAGTCGGAAAGGTCGTCGACTACCAGTAGCGTACTTGCCATCGCGGAATTTGCCTTGCGGAGAGTGGAAATAAGCCCGGCATTCTGGAACCGACCGCGGATTTTCACAAGCACCAATCCATGCCGCATAATGACGCCGTGACCGGCGCTTGAGCGGAAATTGATTCGGGAGGTAAGAATGCGGCGTTTGATGTGGGTGATGTTTTGTTGCGGAATCTGGTTCTGGCCTACGGCCGGAGCCGCCCCACCGGATGCGCTACCGGCGCCGTTGGCACCCTGGGCGGAGTGGGTGCTGCACGACCAGCCCGAACACGGCTGTCCGTTCGGCCACGACGACTTTCAAACCAAGCATTGCGTCTGGCCGGGGCCGTTGCAATTGCAACTGGAAAACGACGGCGGCCGTTTTTCCGGCGACTGGACCTTGTATCGCCGCGACTGGTTGGAACTACCCGGCGACGAACGCCACTGGCCGCAAGCGGTAAGTGCCGATCGGCAAGCCTTGCCGGTGTTGCTGCGTAACGGCAAGCCGGCGGTGTATCTGCCGGCCGGACACTACCGGATCGCCGGCGAGTTTCGCTGGCAACAACTGCCCGAACAGTTGGCGCTACCGGAGGCTCCGGGACCGCTACAACTCAGCGTGGCCGGACTCGCCGTACCTTACCCAACTATCGAGCAAGGCGCGGTCTGGCCGCGCGCCGATGCCGGCGGCACCGGCCAGGACCGCTTGGACTTGCAAGTGTTCCGGCAAATCATCGACGACCTCCCTTTGCAAGTCGCCACGCGCCTAGATCTGGAAGTGTCCGGCGCCGCCAGGGAGGTCGCGCTGCCGCTGGCCTTGCTGCCCGGCCTGATTCCGGTCGATCTGACCAGTCCGTTGCCGGCCCGGCTGGACGGAGAAGGCCGGCTCTGGCTGCAACTGCGGCCGGGCCGCTGGCGCGTCGAATTACTCGCCCGCCATCCCGGACCGGTCGAGGAACTGGCCCTACCGGCCGGCGACGCGGCCTGGCCGATCGCCGAACTGTGGACCTTTCAAGCGATGCCGGCGCTGCGGCTGGTAGAAATCGACAATCTGCCGGCGATCGACGGCAGCCAAACCAATTTACCCGAAGATTGGCGGCACTTGCCGACCTATCAAGTCGCGGTGGGGCAGCATTTGCATTTCAATACGTTGCGCCGGGGCGATCCCGAGCCGGAACCGAATCGACTCACGCTGCTCCGGACGCTGTGGCTGGATTTCGACGGCGGCGGCTATACCGTTAACGACAAGATCAGCGGCACAATGAACCGGGATTGGCGGTTGAACGCGCTGCCGGAAACCCGACTCGGCCAAGTGCAATTGAACGGCCAAAACCAACTATTGACTCGGCTCGATCAATCCGACGGCATCGAAGTCCGGCGCGGCGCAATCGAGCTCAGCGCCGACAGTCGCATCGAAAACGGCATCGCCGCAATTGACGCCGGCGGCTGGCAACAACGTTTTCAGTCTCTGCGCGCCGAACTCAACCTGCCGCCGGGTTGGCGACTGCTGGCCGTGACCGGCGTCGACAACACCTCGGACACCTGGCTGGCGCGCTGGACCTTGCTGGACTTGTTTCTGGTCGCGTTGGCCGCGATCGCGGCCGGTCGGCTGTGGTCGCCGGCTTGGGGCGGCTTGGCCTTACTCGGTTTGGCACTGATCTGGCACGAGGCCGACGCGCCGCGCTGGCTGTGGCTGAACGGCCTGGCCGTCACCGGCTTGTTGCGGGTGGCGCCGGCAGGACGCTTGGCGCGTTGGCTGACCTGGTATCGCGGCGCCAGCTTGGCGGCGCTGCTGATTGTCGCGGTCCCGTTCGCGATCGATCAATTGCGCGCGGCCCTGTATCCCCAATTGGCCGAGCCGGCGGCCTTCGATGATTTCGGATACTCCGTGGCTCCGGCCGGCACCGACGCGGCGACCGCCGAGCTGGCCGAAACCGCCGACGACGAAGCTCCGCAAGAATTTAAGCGCGAATACTTGCAAAAGGCCTTGCCGATGTCGGCGCCAAGCGGGTCCACCACCAATCTGGACCGGATTGATCCGGACGCCAACCTGCAAACCGGACCCGGTTTGCCGAATTGGCATTGGCAACGAGTCCGGTTGAACTGGAACGGCCCGGTCGATAGCGCGGAACGCTTGCGCTTCTGGTACCTGCCGCCGTGGGCCACCGCGTTGCTGCGCCTGCTGCAAACGGCGATCGCGGCCTTGTTGGCGCTGCGTCTGGCCGGATTCACGCTGCCCGCTTGGCGCCCGGGCAAAGGCTCGACCGTCTCATTGATCTTGATTCTACTAATCGCACCCCACCCACCGGTCCATGCCGCGGATTGGCCGGATCAGGCCATGCTGGAACAACTGAAAACCCGCCTGCTGGAGGCGCCGGCCTGCGTCCCGCAGTGCGCGCAGATCACCGAACTAAAGGTTCTGGCCCATCCAGAAGCCTTGACGCTGGACTTGCAAGTTGCCGCCGATCGCGAAGTCGCCGTGCCGTTGCCGGCCAAACTGGGCATCTGGTTTCCTGAACGCATCGATCTGGACGGCAGCCCCGCCCGCGCGGCGATTCGCCTCGATGACGGCGGTTTGAGGGTATTAGCGCCGGCCGGCGTGCATGTTTTCAGACTGCAGGGCCGCTATGCCGACCTGGACAAGTTCGCGCTAGCCCTGCCTTTACCGCCGCGCCATGTCGCGTTAAAGGCCGAAGGCTGGACAATCGGCGGCGTT
>NZ_JBYMAP010000272.1:0-5050 GCF_057766305.1 Methylomonas sp. BG-2
GCACATGGCAGTCCGCCGGCTTTGGCTTAAACTCGGTGGCCTGTCGGGTCGGCATGGCCGTGTTCTGCGCCGTCCCGCTTACACTGAAGAACGTTAGCGTACACAACCAGCAGCCGGCTTTTAGGCTGGCAACACCGCACGCCGCCGCCATGTCGTCATTGCCCGGCCGAAATTTATCGACTCTGAACCGCCAGCGAGGAACCCGCATGCCCCATGTTCTGATCATTCACGAAGTCGAAGCCTATCAGGCCTGGAAAACCGTCTTCGACGAAGCGGCGGAAATTCGCAAAACCGCCGGCGAAATCCACTATCAATTGCTGAGTTACGCCGACGACGCCAACCGCATCGTGCATTATTCCGAGTGGTCGTCGCTGGACAGCGCCCGGCGCTTTTTCGAATCGGCGGAGCTGGTGGCGATTCGCCGGCGGGCCGGCGTCAAGTCCCCGGAATTTCTGTATCTGAATGAAATCGAACGCGGCACGCTGTAAACCGCTGACTCGATCCTTGCACAACCCGGCGCCTCTGAAGCCACTTTAACGGAGTAAACCTGAACCATGAAGTCACGCATTCCCGTAGTTCTCAGCTTATTAATCGCGTTATCCGGCTGCGCGGGCGCACCGCCGCCCCAGCCGGACGCTTGGCAACACGGCGATTACCGCTATCTAAAGACTTATTTGAGCTGGCTGATCGAAAGCCAAATGAGCAAACAAGCCATCGAAGGGCTGAGTATCGCCATTGTGGACGACCAGCAAGTGGTGTGGTCGCAAGGCTTTGGCTACGCCGATAAAAAACGCGACGTGCCGGCATCGGCCGATACCGTGTACCGGGTCGGCTCGATTTCCAAGTTGTTTACCGATACCTTGGTGATGCAATTGGCCGAGCAAAGCCAGCTGGATATTGATCAACCGCTGCAACGCTATTTGCCGAACTTTTCGATCCAATCGCGGTTCACCGATACCGCCGCGATCACGCCGCGCAACATCATGAGCCATCATTCCGGTTTGCCCGGCGACATCGTCAACGGCATGTGGACGCAACAGCCGCGGCCGTTCGGGCAATTGGTCGAGCAACTGAAATCCGAATACGTCAGCAATCCGGCCAACACGGTATTTTCGTATTCGAATCTTGGCGTGACCTTGTTGGGGGCTATGCTGGAAACGGTCAGTGCCACGCCGTTTAGTGTCTACGCCGACCAGCAATTGCTCAAACCGCTGGGCATGCGAACCGCTCTCTTCGCGTCGGGACTGGAAGGCGAACTGGCGTCGAAATCCTACCGCTTCGGCGAGGAAAAACCCGAGCCGCCGCTCCGCGACATGCCGGCCGGCGGCTTGAACGCGAGTGTGCTGGACCTGAGCCGCTTCGTGAAAATGGTATTCTCCGGCGGAACATCCGACGGCCGCCAGCTATTGCAAGCGCAAACCGTCGCGGCGATGCTGGAACCGCAAAACGCCGACGTGCCGCTCGACGCCGGCCTAAAGGTCGGGCTGGGCTGGATGCTGCGGAACAACTTAAACATCGGCCCGATAGCCGAACACGGCGGCGCCACGCTGTATCAATTCAGCCTGATGAGTCTGGCCACCAAACATAAAATCGGCGTCGTCGTACTCAGCAACTCGCCCAACCAAGCCTTGCAGAAGATCAATAACGCCGCGCTGAAACTGGCGGTCGCGATCAAAACCGGCCAACCCTTCCGCGAAACCGAAAATCCGACCATCGAAACCCGACCGCCGACTGTGGCCGAACAAAGCCAATTCAGCGGCCACTATGCGACGATGTTGGGCTACGTCGATGCCGCAAAAACCGGCGACGGCATTTCCGCCGATTTGAACGGCAACGCATTGGACATTGTGGTCCGCCCGGACGGTCATTTCGGTCTTCGCTATTGGTTGCTGGGCTTGATTCCGATCCAACCGGAGGAACTGGCCGAAGTCGGTCTGTCGCTGGCGGACATTACCGGCCGCCAGATATTGCTGGCGCATACCGAAGGCCAGACCATTCCGATCGGCGAAAAAATCGTCGCTACCGCAATTTCCGGAGCTTGGCGGCAACGCTTGGGCGACTACCACATCGTCAATCTGGCCGACGGCGAGGCGATCGTTCCGGAGCGCTGTGCCTTGCGGGAACGCAACGGTTTCCTGGTATTGGAGTACGCGTTACCCAGCTTCGACATTGAAAAACAGACCTGGGCGCTCAAACCCATCGACGACGAACAGGCTATTACCCATGGCCTCGGCCGAGGCATGGGCGACACCCTGCGCGTCGTCAACCTGGATGGCCGGGAGCTGATCGCCTATTCCGGCTATTTATTGCAGAAGCAATAGTGGGGGGTCAATGGGGAGCCGGCGCGTGTGTCCAGTCCAACCTCCCCCCTTTCCGCCTGGAAACCGCCACCAGTTCCGGCTCAGACCAAGCCAACGATGCCGACTCAATGACCAGCAGTGAATGTTGGCTGTTTGGAATGGCGAACTGGTGCTGTCGGCCAGAACCGGGCGCCGATAACGAATAGCACCCGGTTGATCCATGCCGCTGGACTTACGGCGCGCAATTGACCACCAATTCCTGGCTGTACTGGCCGGTCTCCTTGTCCTTGGACATGAACACGGCGGTATAGCGGCGCAGCTCCGGTTTGCCGGGAGTCAGCAACGGCCGGCGATCGACGAAGGGCGAGACGGTGGCGCGGCCCAGCAGCACCCAGTCGGTATCGATGTCGCGCTGGCAATAAATATTCACCCCGTCGCTGCGGTATTTTAGAAAGCTTAACGCCACTACCCCGCCGGTTTGATCGTTGCCGCTCAATTTGGGGCTGGCCGCCGATAAGTCGCCGGCCCGGCTGCTTCCCTCGATGCCCAATTGCGCGCCGATACCGTCGGTGTAATTGGAGCGCGCCTTGATGCGCCTTGCCTCGGCCCGAATCAGAGTTTCGGATGCCTGGCGACTGTCGCTTTTGTCGGCGGTCGCTTGTTTGGCAAGCGCGGCGGCATTGCCGGCCAGCCGCGACTTATCGTGAAAATCGGCATTCGCCGCCGTCAGCGCCGCCAAGTCGGCCTCGGACACGCCGTGCTCAGGTTTGAGATTGGCCAGAAAATGGTCGAACCAGGCCAGAAAATCGTGATCGGAATTCGGGATAAACGTGGATTTGGGCATGTTAAGCTCCTCGATGAATGAATTTAATCCGCCCACCTACTCCAGTTTCGCCACCGGCAACGCCCGCGACGAGGGTATCGGCCATTCCGTGCCGTGTTTTTATATTGGAAACGCGTGCTTCCACGGTTCCGTGTCGTGTTCCTGCGGCTCCGTGTCGTGTGTCCAACGTTCCGTGCCGTGTTTCCAACGTTCCGTGTCGTGTTTCCACGGCTCCGTGCCGTGTTTCCAGCGTTCCGTGTCATGCTTCCACGGCTCCGTGAAACTCGAATCGCCGAAAGCCTTGCCAGCCGTGACTTGCAGCGGTTTTCCCCCAACGTTTGAAACACGCGTAAAAATGGTTCCGTGACGGGCAACCATAGACGGTTACCGTCAGCCGCTTTGTCATGCGTATCGCCCCGTTAACCAGGGCGCTTGCTTAAACAGTGCGACTAGCGGCACAACAGAGTCGAGCGCTCCTTGAACGACCGAAAGGATAGTCTATAAATTGAAAAACGCATAGAATAGCCGCTAATGACATCGCGCAGCTCTTTTTCCGTGCGCTTTGGTTGCGACTCCTTGCGTTTAGGATGTTTAGTGGGCGGCTTACGACCCGTTGCGGACTATCGCTACATTTGATTCAGTGTCTGCAATTTGACGTTTACCAGCCATATCTACTAGATTCCGATGATATACAGAAGTGAAACCCATATACTGATCAATAATTTATCGTTTCGAGGTTCATTTTTCGGTAGATATGCTGTTAACAGCTTAATAACTTGTTAGCTTTGTATTCGCTTACAAAATATATTCGACTTGGCTTCACTTAGCGAAAAGGGGAAATAAATGGCAAATGAAGAACTGAAAAACGAGGTTCTTGGTAACATAAACGGATGGTTTTTTTGGCTGACTTTCTGGTTGTCAGCTCATTACATAGTTGGAGTAATCGGAGTGGTGTCTGGCGTGCTTGCAGCGGGTGCGCTAGGTAGCGTTATTGGTGACTCCAAGAGTGTGCAAGAAATCGCCGGCCTCGTCGCCGCTGCCGCATCCGCTATTCTCGGATTCCTAAAACCGGAAAAGCTTTACCTCAAGTATTCAGTTCCTTACGGAATGATAAAGGCGGCTTATGCGGAGTTCTTAGTTGATAGTGATGCTGGAAAATTGGCAAAGACCAACACAGAAGCTATCAAATTGATTAATGGCCCTCAGGCAGGAAGCTAACCAGCGTATCAACTTGATCCCAAAAAGCTCCGCGGCTGTCGCCGCTCCGTTTTTCGGGTCAAGTTATACTTATCGTTAGGCAGCAAGCGAATGACGCCCGCAGATCAACCTGATGTCCAATTTACAATTACTTCCGACGAAGCAATTGTCTTATTTGAGTTTCTTCAACGATTCAGCAACACGGAAAAATTGGGCATCGAGGATCAAGCTGAAGAACGAGCACTCTGGAACCTCTGCTGCGTTTTTGAAAAGTACCTCGCCATGCCGTTTGATAAAGACTATCCCGAGTTGTTGCGTGAAGCGCGGGAGCGGTTGCGCGATGAACCCTAGTCTGCCGCCTAACCCTGCGCTCAAGTTCGCTCCCTCTGGTCGCTGGGACGCGCCTTCGGCGCGCCCCTTAGCTACACGTTGGGCGTCACAAAGGAGAACCCATTGCTTAGTTTAGAAAGCTCACGTTGGTCTGAGTTACATCACGCTTATGGGCAGGCATCTGACATTCCTGCTTTGTTAAAGCAACTTGCCGAAATTCCAGATTCGTCAGACAACAAAGAGCCTTGGTTTTCACTGTGGAGTTCGCTTGCTCATCAAGGTGACGTTTATTCGGCCTCGTTTGCCGCCGTGCCACATGTAATCGAGGCACTTGCCTCATCACCGTTGAAAGCGGAATTCAGCTATTTTCAGTTCCCCGCTTGGGTGGAAATATGCCGTA
>NZ_JBYMAP010000273.1:0-5023 GCF_057766305.1 Methylomonas sp. BG-2
GCCGAGCAATGTCGAAGCACGGACGGCTCGGAACACACTCACCCTCCGGGTGATTGAAAAATCCCGCTCGCCCTTCGACAAACTCAGGACGAACGGTATTTTTCATCGCCCAACTGCTCTTTTTAGGATGAACTTTGCCTGTTTAAACCGAAGCGCCCTAAGTGGAGCGGAGAAACGTCAGCGCGGCTGAGAAAAGCGTGCCTGTTTTTGCTGGAAGCTTCGCTGTCACAGATAGGCTCATGCTGGTTAGACCAAGACGCGCCGGTGTTCGACCCGGCAGCCTGCCGGTTAGCGCTGGATTGCGGTTGGTTGAAACCAGCATGCCCCCGGTTCAAGGCGGATCGTTGCATGTCGATCGGGGTTCGAAGGTATGCGAGCATAAATCAGGCTACAGCGCGGCTTGACCGTAAACCATCGGGTGACATCGAATGCGACTACGGCCCTTTCCCGAGTCGGCTGGTTTAAAATGCCGGGACTGTTTACCGCCGGTTATTTTATGTTCTATATTCGTGCTTTCCTTGCGTTACTGTCCGTTGCATTGGTTTTCGCCGCGCCCAGCGCCGCCGGCTCCACCGCCGCCGACTGGGCGGCAATCAAAACGCCGTCTTCGCGTCCCGCCGGGAGTTTCAGTATCGGCTCATATACCAACGGTTGCGTCGCCGGCGCGGCCACATTGCCGCTTCAAGGCCCCGGTTATCAGGTGATGCGCCTGTCCCGACAACGCTATTACGGCCATGCCGACCTGATTGCCTTCATCCAAGCGCTCGGCCAATCCGCGCGCGACCGCAAGCTGGGCAGTTTGCTGATCGGCGATTTGGGACAAGCCCGCGGCGGCCCGACGCTCAGCGGCCACCGCAGCCACCAATCCGGCTTGGATGTGGATATTTGGTTTTTGTTGTCGGAGCAAGCCGACCAGCGCGTGTTGTCCGCCGAAGAGCGGGAAACTTGGAGCGCGCCGTCGGTGGTCGATATGCGCGCGTATCGGATCGACCGGCACGCCTGGTCGCCCAAGCATGCCCAAGTGTTGGAAGCGGCGGCGCTGCGCCCGGAGGTGGACCGCATTTTCGTGCATCCCGCCGTCAAGCAAACCTTGTGCGACGCCAAATTTCCGGGTGCCGCCGGCTGGTTGCGCAAGATTAGGCCCTGGTGGAAGCATGACGATCATTTTCACGTGCGCTTGAAATGCCCCGCCGACAACCCGGCCTGCCAAGGCCAGGACCCATTGCCGGCCGGCGACGGCTGCGACGCCAGCCTAGCGTGGTGGTTTACCGAAGAGGCCAAGAGGCCGGCACCAGGCCCGACATCCATCCCACCACCGTTACCCGCCCTGTGCGAGCAGTTGTTGCGGGAGTAACCACGGCAGCAGCAACGGTTTTTATCGCGGCTAAAGCCGCTGCTACACCCGTCTTGTTGATTCTCCGGGCCGAAAAACTTACGCGATCTTTAGACAATCCGGCTGTCGAAATCCAGCCGCCATCGGTAGGTGGCCGCTTGCATTCCGTGGCACCGTGATCCGGCTTCCCGGCGGGCGTTACACTGTTGCTTAAATCCGACCAAGTCCAATTCAGTAGCGATAGCGAAAATTACACTCGCCGGTCAATCGGCTGCTCAAGGCATTGTTGTCCACGCCGTACTGATTCACGTCAACCTCGCAACCCACATTGACCGGCCGGGGTTTGACTTTCCGCAACGACAGCGGTTCATCGGTGGTTGGCGACAACGGACCGGATTGCGCGGCGGCATCGAATTTCGCCAAGCCGGCTTCCGACAAGGTCAATACCAGTTTATCCGAACCTTCCGCGTATCCGGATTCCGCGACGATTAACATCCCGCAGACCACTGCCAGCGATCCGCACCCTCTGCAAAAGACAGTCCACTTCTTCATGGCTACCTCCCGATCTCCGGCAACACCGTCGGTGCGCCGCCACACCTCGCGCCGGCTGGCTTGGCGCCGCCGGCTACCTTCGCCAACGATTTGGCGTTCCACCTTGGACAGCAGGAAAAATGCCAAGTTGCTAAATATTAAAGCTACGGCGAAACTCGCATTTCCTAATGATCAACAAGTCTAGCCGAGTTCCGGAAAAGTGAAACCGATCACAGTTAGCCGGCTGATGACTAGAAACCTAGTGCGCATGAAAGGATTTTCGCCCCGGAAAATGAAAAAGATCGGGAGCGAACATCGCTTCTTCATCGTTATCGTAGACCATGCCCAGCCTAACCGAATCAGGTAGCGACAAGCCGCACTTGCCAAATTCCGGCGAATTTGCGGAAATGGCGGGCATTTGACACCAACCGGCTCTGTCCAATGAACAACACTCCATTAGATGCCCTACCCCGCCGCGCCATTCCGGCCTTTCCCGGTTGGTGGGCCGCGTTGGGACCCGGCGTGGTCTGGATGGCATTGGCGCAAGGTAGCGGCGAACTGATCTGGTGGCCGTACATGATCGCCAAATACGGTTTGACCTTTCTTTGGCTGCTGGTGCCGGCGTGTTTGTTGCAATACCCGTTGAATCTGGAGATCGGCCGTTACACGCTGTTGACCGGCGAAAGCATCTTTCACGGTTTTATTCGGTTGAACCGCCGGCTGGGCATCTTTCTATGGCTGTTGATGTCGGTGTCGTTTTTTTGGTTCGGCGCGTTCGCGTCGGCCGGCGGCACCGCGATGGCCGAATTGACCCATTGGCCGGCCGGTTGGAGTCAACGCGAGCAAAGTTTGTGCTGGGGTTATCTATCCATCGCGGTATTTCTGGCCGCGATTATGGCCAGCGGTGTGGTTTACACCTTGATCGAACGCTTCATGAAACTGGTCGCGGTGGTCACGGTGTTTGGTTTGTTATCGGCCTGCCTGCAACGCGACGTGACGGCCAAGCTACCCGAGTTCGCACGAGGCCTGCTGGGACCGACGGCGCCGATGTCACGGCCTTGGGAAGCCGGCGACGCCAGCAAGTTGTTGACGGCCATCACCTTTGCCGGACTGGGCGGCTTCTGGATTTTGTTTTATTCCTACTGGTTGCGCGATAAAGGCGCCGGCATGGCCGCCTGGGTTGGCCGGATTACCGGTTTGGGCGGCAGCGAGGAAGCAGTACTCAGCGACGGCTTTCTGCCGCAAGACGAGCCCGAGAGTGCGGAGCGTTGGCAAATCTGGCGGCGCTTCTTGAGCGCCGACATTCTGGTCGGTATCCTGGGCAATTTATTGACGACCTTGATGACCTGCCTGCTGGCCTATGCCTTGCTCTACCCCAAAGGCCTATTACCGCAGGAATACGAGCTGGCCGTCGTGCAAAGCCAATTCTTCGCGGTCAGCTGGGGAGAAATCGGCAGACTGTTGTTTCTGGTGGTTGCGGCGGCATTTTTGACCGACACTTGGCTGGCTACCGCCGACGCGGTCAGCCGCATCCAGGCCGACATCGTGTTAACGCTGTTTCCAGCCGCGCAACGCTGGCCGGCCCGGCGTTGGTACTATCTATTTCTGGGGTTGTTAACGCTGATCACCTGCTTCACGATGCAATTGGACGCACCCGGCCCGTTGATACTGACCAGCGCCGTGATCGGCTTCGCCGGCACCATCCTGTTTCCGCCGCTGCTGTATTGGCTGAATCACCGCCTGCTGCCGCCGCATTTGCCGGCTTGGGCCAAACCCCGCCGCCGGCCTTGGCTGCTGGCGGTCAGCTTTGCGGTGTATTTGACCTTGGCCTTTTTGTATATACGAACCGTGCTGGGGTTTTGACGGACTACGGTATCGGCTCAATGGGCCTTGCACAACACGCCGGCATTGACCTCGGCGCTGTGGGCGATTTTCTCCAAGTTGCTAAGCACGTCCAAACTGGCTTGTTCCATGCGCCCCACCGACGCCAGCATGGTTTGATCGTCGCCGGCGGCGTGGGCCGTCAATGCTTTCAGCGCCGCTTGATGCACGGTCACATGCGGCTGTTCGATTTCTAAATAGCCAGGCAGTTTGGAAAAACAGGCCCGGCCTTCACCCTGGTAGTACCATTTGCCTAAACGGCATTCAGTGTGTTCGGCAAAGTCCCTAGTTGTTTTCGACGACAACTGAAACAGCACTTTGTAGACTTCGAACTTGTATATCAAATGGTCTAATTTGGCTAATTCGCAGAAACTGCGCAGCGACGACGCCGCCACCACTTTTTCCATCGTCACCGAAAAGTCCAGCAGCTCGCGCATCGTGCCGGTTGCGCGTTGGCCTTCCTCGCTATAGTTTCTGGCGTGGTCCGCCAATTGGCTCATTTGCTCGCGCGTACTGCCGCTGGCGTTGCGGATGGATTCGGCCAGCGCCGATATTTTGTTGGTCGCTTCGGCGGTACGCTGCGCCAAGGTACGCACTTCGTCCGCCACGACCGCGAAACCGCGCCCTTGTTCGCCGGCCCGGGCTGACTCGATCGAGGCATTCAACGCCAGCAAATTGGTTTGATCGGCGATGTCGCGGATCAGCTTGACGACACCGATGATTTCCCGCGAGCTTTGGTCCAGCGAGCCGGCCTGCTCGGCGGCATGGCTGGAACCGTCTGCCAATTCGACCAAGTTGTGGGAAATTCGCCCAATCGCCTCGCTGCTGGTGATCGAGATGCCCTGGGCCTCGATAGCGTTATCCTTTTCATCCCGCAGCCGGTTGGCCAAGGTCAACAGACTGGTCTGCATATTCAGCAAGGACTGGCCGAAGTTCTGCAAATGGGCGATCGTGCCTAAATCGCGCTGGTGTGCCGCCTGCAGCGCCGCGTTGTCCGCCTCCGCCCGCTGCAACGCCAGGCGCGAGCGTTCCAATTCATCGGACTGCTGTTGAATCCGCCGGTTGGCATCGGCCAGTTGCAGCTTGAGTTCTTCCAATTCGCGGTTTTTCCAAAGAAACGAGAACATTACCCCAACCTATTTTGTCATTTAATGATGACAGCCAATGACGGACAACCGCCTCGCTGCGCCTGTATTGTAGTCAATAAAACCTGACGGAAATCCGGACGCTTAAAACATCCTACTTTAGACCGCCGCCATTGGATGTAAGCTTATGCTT
>NZ_JBYMAP010000274.1:0-4948 GCF_057766305.1 Methylomonas sp. BG-2
TGTACCTGATCTCATCCTCTCTCTACCTGCCGGTATTACTGATCGTCACTTCGCTGGCCGCGTATTCGATCTATGTCTGCGGTCGTTTGGCGCAGGAATGGCTGGAGCGGCGCAAAGCCGGCTCGCGCACCGTGCGCTTGTTCAATCTGGATCTGGCGGTCGCGCTAGGTAGTCAACAGCGCGCCAACGCCGCGCCGTTGGACGTTGAGCTGGAGTTACTGCTGCAAACCCACGAGCACCGGCAATTGATCAAGTTGGATCAGGTGCGTTTCGTGATCAAACTCGGCCCGGCGCTGGGCTTGATGGGTACCTTGATACCGATGGGCATCTCCTTGGCTGCCTTGGCGCAAGGCAATATTCCGAGCATGGCCGGCAGCATGGTCACCGCCTTTACCGCTACCGTCACCGGCTTGGGCTGCGGCGTGATTACCTATCTGGTGGCACTGGTGCGCGAGCAATGGCTACGCGCTGATTTTGCCGCGATGCGCCATCAAGCCGAACTGGCCGCTAGCCGGGTATTGGATGCGCAAGATTTGGCAATCGAGGAGGACAGCCATGCGCTATCTGAGACGCTCTAGTCTGCACCGCAACAGCGAACCGCTAGAAGATCCAATCGCCGGCGTCGCCAACCTGTTCGATGCCAGCGTGGTATTCATCGTCAGCATGATGGTGGCCTTGTTCATGGCCTACAACATGCTGGACCTGATGAATCCCGAATCGACGGTGACGATGACCAAGCAAAATGCCGACGGCACCATGGAAATCGTCAGCAAGAAAGGTTCGCAAATCAAGGTATCCAAGGTCACCGACCGCAAACTCAGCGGTTCCGGTGAGCGTTTGGGGACCGCGTACCGTTTGAACGACGGCAAGGTGGTTTATGTGCCGGAGTAAATACGGGGTCTGGCTACTGACTGTTTTGCTGTGGCTGGCCGCCGGCTCGGCCATCGCCGAAACGCCGATCAATCTGGGTCTGATCCTTGGCGATTTGGATTCGCAAACCGCCGTCGAAGCCGCGCGCAAATTGCAAAACGATCCGCTACTGCAAGGCGTGAAACTGCGGGTTTATTCCAGCTCCAAACTGGCGCAGGCCGAGCAGGCCGAATTGCAGCAAGCCGATCTGGTGTTGGCGCAAATCACCGGGCGCGGCATTTTGCGCGAAGGCGGCGCGGTGTTCAAACAAATCGCCGCGCGCGGCGGCAAGTTGTATGCGGTGGGTTTGAGTTACGACGCCGATTTCGCCGATTACGGCTTGCAACTGGATAAAGACCTGCAAGCCTATATGTCGGCCGGCGGCGCCGACAACGCCGCCAACATGATCCGGCTGGCCTTGGCCAAATTCAAAAATGTCCAGGCCGAAATCGCGCCGCCGCAAGCCCAACCGGAGATCGGCGCCTTCGATGTGCGCAGCAAGCAGCTGTTTGCCGATTTCGACAGTTATCAAAAGGCTTATGCCGGCTATCAGGCTGCCCGGCCCTGGATCGCGATTTTGTTCTACCGCTCGTCGGCGCTGTCCGGCCAGACCGACACCGTCAAAGCGTTGGCCGAACAATTGGAAGCCAAGGGCTACAACGTGCTGCCAGTATTCGGCTATCCCTACGACAAGACGCTGGAGAAAATGCTGGTCGATAGCAACGGCAAATCCCGTGTCGCAGCCATCGCCGCGCTGGCCTTGAAGATCGGCGCCAGCCCGGACAAGACCGTACCGACGCTGACGCGTTTGGGCGTGCCGGTGTTGAATGGCATCGCCTTGAACAGCCAGAGCCAAACGCAGTGGACCGAATCGGCGACCGGTCTGGACGTGATGGAGCGGGCTTGGCAAGTGGCCTTGCCGGAATTCGCCGGCGAAATTGCGCCGACCGTGGTCGCCAGCAAAGAAAGTGTACGCGACCAAGCCACCGGCCAGGATTTCGTCCGCGAAACGCCGATTCCGGAACGCGTCGCCCGCTACGCCGACCGCCTGGACAACTGGGCGAAACTGCGCCGCACCGCCAACGCCGACAAAAAAGTCGCATTGCTGTACTACAACTACCCGCCCGGCAAGGAAAACATCGGCGCCTCGTATCTGAACGTGTTGCCGGAATCGCTGCTGCTGATCATGGAGCGGATGCGTAAGGAAGGCTATCGATTGGGCAACGCACCGACCGATGGCGAAGCCTTGAAAGCCGCCGTCAAAAACCACGGCATCAACCTCGGCAACTGGGAGTCGGGTGCGATCGCCGAAGCCGCCGCCAGCGGCCGCGCGGTGTTGTTGCCGATAGCCGATTACCAAAAATGGTTCGAGGCATTGCCGGAGACTTTCAAGGTCGCGATGTTGAAGTCTTGGGGCAAGCCGGAAGACAGCAAAATCGGCGCCTGGACCGACAGCAAAGGCCAACGCTTTCTGATCCTGCCGGCACTGCAATACGGCAACTTGTTGTTGGCGCCGCAACCGTCGCGCGGCTGGGAGCAGGACGTAAAAAAACTGTACCACGACGTAACGATGCCGCCGCATCATCAATACGTGGCGTTCTATTTGTGGCTACAAAAAGGCTACCACGCCGACGCGATGATCCATCTCGGTACGCATGCCACCCACGAATGGCTCTCCGGAAAGGAAGTCGGCTTCGCCGCCGCCGATCCCGGCGAGATTCTGATGGCCGATGTGCCGCAGATTTACCCCTACATCATGGACGATGTGGGCGAAGCCTTGCAGGCCAAGCGGCGGGCGATGGCGACGATCATCTCGCATATGACACCGCCGCTCGATAAAGCCGACCTGAATCCGGAACTGGCCAAACTGGCGGGTTTGTTGGACGACTACAACGTCGCCGCCCAGAAAAGCGAGCAATTGGCGAAGATTCGCTTGGACGAGATCAACCAAATCGCCAGCAAGGCCGGGCTGTTGAAAGACTTGAAAATGCAACGGGCCGAAACGGCCGACCAGTTGGAAGAACTGGAGCATTACCTGAAGGAAATCCGCGAGAAAAAAGTGCCGATGGGTTTGCATACCTTCGGCAAGGCGCCGGACGAAACCGCTAGATTGCGTTTCGCCGAAGCCATTGTTGCCCGCGATCCCAAGCTGAAAGGCGAAGCGCTGAAACAAAAAGTCCAAGCCACGGCCAAGCTGATCGCGGAAAGCGCCAATGCGGAAATGAACGCGCTGATCGATGCGTTGGCCGGCCGCTACATCCCGGCCGGCAGCGGCGGTGACCCGTTGCGCAACCCCGACGCATTGCCGACCGGCAAGGATTTGTACGGTTTCGATCCCTCACGGATACCCAGCGAAGCGGTTTACAACGAAGGCGCGCGCTTGGCTGAGCAAGTGGTCAAAGACTTCAAAAAGCAGCACGGCCACTATCCGGAACGGTTGGTGTTCAATTTATGGGGCGTGGAAAGCTCGCGCCACGAAGGCGTGATGGAAGCCGAGATCATGCATCTGCTCGGCGTCAAACCGCATTGGGACGAGCGCGGCCGCACCCAGGGCGTGGACGTGATTGCCCGCGACACGTTGGGACGGCCGCGCGTCGACGTCACCATTATTCCGTCCGGCTTATACCGCGACTTGTTCGCTTCGGTCATTAAACTGCTGGATCAGGCCGAAACCAAGGCCCAGGAACAAGACGAGCCCGACAACCCGCTGCGTCGACATATCAAAGAAACCCAGGCCGAATTGGTCAAGCGCGGCTTGAAGCCGGAGGAAGCGCTGGATATGGCTTCGGCCCGGTTGTTCAGCGTGCCGTCCGGCGCTTACGGTACCAATCTGGATCGGGCGATTCCGCTGTCCAACACCTGGACGGACGAAAAACAACTGGCCGACGTGTTCTTCAATCGTATGCACCACGTTTACGGCCGCGGCCATTGGGGCGAAGCGGCCAGCAAAGATGCGACGCTGGCGGTGGACTTGTTCAAGTTGTCGTTGAAAGACACCGACGCGGTCATCCACAGCCGCTCCAGCAACGTCTACGCCTCGTTGGACGGCGACGACTTCTTCCAATACCTGGGCGGTACGGCAATGGCCGCAAGGCAAGTCAACGGCAAGACCCCGGAAGTGCTGGTCGCCGATCTGGCCGACCCGACCGCCGCCAAGACCATGAGTCTGGAACGTTACCAGGGCCGGGAAATGCAAAGCCGTTACCTGAACCCGAAATGGATAGAGTCGATGTTGAAGGAAGGCTACGCCGGTGCCCGCTTCATCAATATGGTCGCGGAAAACCTGTGGGGCTGGCAGGTGACGGTGCCGGAAGCGGTCGGCGCCGAAAAATGGCAAGCCATGTACGAAACCTATGTCGAAGACAAATACCAGCTCGATATTCAGAAAAAGTTCGAGCAAGCCGACAATCTGCTGGCCTATCAGGCCATGGTGGACCGGATGCTGGTGGCGATCAACAAGGGTTACTGGCAAGCCGATCCGGCCGTGAAAGCCAAGCTGGAGCAGGTCAACAAGGAAGTGATCGCCAAGGCCGGCGTGGCCTGTAACAAAGACACTTGCAGCAGCCCGGAAATCAGCAAACTGGCCGAGCAACAGGATGCGGCCAAGGCTGCAAAAGCCGCCGCGCCGGGGGCGCAAGCGCAACCTCCGGCGCCCGCAGCAGCGGCTCAGTCACAACCGCAGCCAACGCAGGCTCAGCAACCGCCCTCTCAACAACCTCCCGCTCAAGCCCAAGCCGCGCCGAATGCCGCCCAACCTTTGGAAGGCTATGAAATGGAAGAGAAGAAAACAGCCAGTGACAACGCCGAGCAGCAGCCAACACTGAGCTCGGCGCAAAACGTGTGGTTGAGCGTCGCTATTTTGTTGTTGTTTGCCGCCGGTTTTTTGCGCGGCATTTGGGAGCGGCGCGGCGAGAAGACTTAGCGGCTTGAACCGACGGTAGCGGCCCCGTTGCAACGGGGCTGAACGAAGTACTGGCGCGCGACACGGTTCCAGTCGCCGCCGGCGCGTCCCACTACCCCGCCGATTGGGCCAAAGGCG
>NZ_JBYMAP010000275.1:0-4924 GCF_057766305.1 Methylomonas sp. BG-2
CAGGAGAGTCGCTATTTTTGCCGAAAGATTTTTTCGAGCATCCCAGCGGGAAAAAATCGGCAAAAATCACGCGACCGTTTAGGCGTTCGACCCTCCGACTCGTCCACGCCGCGTCGTTTCGACGCAACAAGTGGGCGACGCATCGGCTAACGCATGAAGTGTCGGCGTCTCCAGATGCCACGTAGGTTTTCTCTGCTCCACTTCCAAGGTTTTCACCGAATGCGCTCGATTCGGCAGATATATACGCAATTGCTGCAAGCCTTAGCAGCCGTTCGTCTTTAAGTCATTCGAAAGCGGCTTCAAACTCCGCTACGCTAAAAACTTCGATGAGCATCGCTACAAGCCCTCAGATGCCAAACTAAAGGCTGCACAGCCGTCCTGCCTGTTCATTAAGCGCATTGGTGCTGGAAAAAACGCTGATTTGAGCCGGATTCGAAGGTTGTATGAGCCCTCTATGTCTAAAAGCGCCGATGTGGCTGATTCACGAATACACAACATTTACAAATAAGTTGTGTGGTTGGGATTTGAATGTCTGAACTGACAAAATGGCTGAATGTTCGCGGCTGTTCAGATTGTGGAAGGCGAGTAATGTTCGAAACGATGAATTGACTTGACAAGGATTTGCAAGATGGTAGACTGCCACGCACCTCAAGGGAGGGGGTGTCTTCTATTTAGAAGGCTTGTAATCAGGAAAAAACAAAGAACTCCCGATTTGATCGGGGATTTAGACAATCTTTTAGGAGGTAGAAATGGCTGCTACAACTGAATCAGTTAAGGCTGATGCTGCGGAAGCACCGCTTTTAAATCAAAAAAATCTGTGGGCAGGCATTGCACTGTACCTGGGTTTTTATTCATTCATTCGTTGGTACGAAGGTGTTTACGGCTGGTCAGCTGGTCTTGACTCATTCGCGCCTGAGTTCGAAACATACTGGATGAATATGCTGTACATCGAGATCGTAGTCGAAGTTATCCTGTTCGCGGGTATCAACGGCTATATCTGGAAAACTCGTGATCGTAAAGTTATGTCGATCACTCCACGTGAAGAGTTGCGTCGTCACTTTACTCACTGGACATGGTTGGTTTGCTACGGTTGGGCAATCTACTGGGGTGCTTCTTACTTCACCGAGCAAGATGGCACATGGCACCAAACCATCGTTCGTGATACCGACTTTACTCCAAGTCACATCATCGAGTTTTACCTGTCTTACCCAATCTACATTATTACTGGTTCTGCTTCTTTCATGTATGCAAAAACCAGACTGCCTACCTACCAAGAAGGTTTGCATCTGATGTATTTGGTTGCAGTTATCGGTCCATTCATGATTCTGCCAAACGTTGGTTTGAACGAATGGGGTCACACATTCTGGTTTATGGAAGAGTTGTTCGTTGCTCCATTGCACTACGGTTTCGTATTCTTTGGTTGGGCTGCTCTGGCTATAATGGGTGTTGTGAACACCGAAGTAATGGCAATTACCAAATTGCTGAAAAAAGACCTGGCTTAATTCAGGCTTTTAAAAGTAAAAACTATCTCCTTTCTTGCTCCGGTTCGCCATTGGTCGGAGCAAGATAAGAGAGTGGTAAAAAATATAATTTTAATTCTTTAGGAGGTAAGCTAATGAGCGCATCTCAATCAGCTGTACGTTCTCGTGCGGAAGCGGTACAAGTTTCCCGTACGTTTGACTGGATGATTCTTTT
Source organism: Methylomonas sp. BG-2 (assembly GCF_057766305.1). Taxonomy (NCBI): domain Bacteria; kingdom Pseudomonadati; phylum Pseudomonadota; class Gammaproteobacteria; order Methylococcales; family Methylococcaceae; genus Methylomonas; species Methylomonas sp. BG-2. The sequence continues at coordinate 1,696 of NZ_JBYMAP010000275.1, forward strand.
TACACTGTTCACAGCGGTTCTGGGCGGTTACCACATTCACTACATGTTGACCGGTGGTGACTGGGACTTCTGGACCGACTGGAAAGATAGACGTCTGTGGGTAACTGTAGCGCCTATCGTTTCTATCACCTTCCCGGCTGCTGTTCAAGCCTGCTTGTGGTGGAGATACCGTTTGCCGCTTGGTGCAACCTTGTCTGTGGTTGCTCTGATGATTGGTGAGTGGATCAACCGTTACATGAACTTCTGGGGTTGGACTTACTTCCCAGTAAACATTTGCTTCCCTTCAAACCTGATTCCTGGCGCTATCGTGCTGGACACAATCCTGATGTTGGGCAATAGCATGACTTTGACTGCCGTAGTTGGTGGTCTTGCTTATGGCTTGTTGTTCTACCCAGGTAACTGGCCGGTAATCGCACCTCTGCACGTTCCTGTAGAGTACAACGGTATGATGATGACTTTGGCTGACTTGCAAGGCTATCACTATGTTCGTACCGGTACTCCTGAGTACATTCGGATGGTTGAAAAAGGTACTTTAAGAACTTTCGGTAAAGACGTTGCTCCTGTATCAGCGTTCTTCTCCGGTTTCGTTTCTATCATCATCTACTTCTTGTGGCATTTCTTCGGCAGATGGTTCGCTAAAACCGACTTCATCGCTGACGACGCGTCTTAATTAGAAGATAACGTAAGAAAATGAACCTGGTGGTTCTAGAAACTGCCAGAAAGTCTTAATTAAAAATTCTCTAGTAATAGAGGAGGAATCATGAAAATAATAAAAGACAAAGTTGCGAAACTGTCCTTTGTCGCACTGTTGGTAGCAATGGCAACAGCGATGTTCTACGCTCCTACGGCTTCTGCTCATGGTGAAAAATCTCAGGCTGCTTTTATGCGGATGCGGACAATTCACTGGTTCGACCTGAACTGGTCTAAAGAGGAAGTGGCTGTAAACGATACAATGACCATTTCCGGTAAATTCCTGGTATTCGCAGGTTGGCCGGAAACTGTTGACAAGCCAGAAGTTTCATTCTTGAACGTTGGTATTCCTGGTCCAGTGTTTATTCGTGCTGGTTCATGGATCGGTGGTCAATTGGTTCCTCGTTCAGTTTCCTTGGAACTGGGCGAAGTTTACGAATTTAAAGTTCTGCTGAAAGCTCGTCGCCCTGGCGACTGGCACGTTCACTCTATGATGAACGTACAAGGCGGCGGTCCGATCATCGGCCCTGGTAAATGGGTAACTGTTACCGGTTCAATGAAAGAGTTCGTTAATCCTGTAACCACCTTGACTGGCCAAACCATCGATCTGGAACACTATGCTCTGGATAACGTTTACTTCTGGCACGCAGTATGGTTCGCGATCGCGTTCGCATGGATGCTGTTCTGGATCAAACGTCCTTTGTTCGTTCCACGTCACATCGCTGTAAGCACTGGCAAAGCAGATTCTCTGATCTCAGCTGGTGACAAAAAAGTCGGCATGTTGTTCGCTGTTGGTACCATGGTAATCGTTGCAGCCTCTATGGGTGCTACCAACGAAAAATATCCTGTAACCACTCCGTTGCAAGCTGGCTTGTTGCGTGGTATGAAAACTTATCAAATGCCAGAATCAACTGTTTCTGTCAAAGTTGATGACGCTTCTTACCGCGTTCCTGGTCGTGCGATGCAAATGACCCTGACCATCACCAACAACGGTGATTCTCCGGTTCGTTTGGGCGAGTTCAACACAGCGGGTGTTCGCTTCCTGGATCCTGCGGTTCATGAAGACGACACAGCTTATCCTGACGACTTGTTGGCTGAAGAAGGCTTGACTGTTAGCGATAACAGCCCACTGGCCCCAGGTGAAACCCGTACCGTTGAAGTTACCGCTTCAGACGCGGCTTGGGAAGTATACCGTTTGGCTGACTTGATCTACGATCCAGACAGCCGGTTCGCTGGTCTGTTGTTCTTCTGGGATGCTAACGGCAATCGTCAATTGGTAACTGTTGACGCTCCGCTGATCCCGACTTTCATCTAATTGATGTAAGTCTAAGCATAAAAGCTTAGAGGATTTAAGCCCTCGCTATTGAAAAATAGCGGGGGCTTTTTTTTAATTTGTATATTTAATTTATTGGGCTACGCAATGCTTAAGGTTCGAATGCGTAATATGGCTCGAAGTTATAATCAGAATATTTAAGAGCAAGGCATGATTAAAATCTCAGTAATCTTACTGTCAGTGATATTGGCAGGATGTTCGGAAAAAGAAGACTATAAAGCGGCTATTTTGGAACAAATGAAAACAGACAAGGACATAAAGGATTACGGAATATCGCCCGAAACAATGACGAATTGCGTCATAGATTCCACGTCAAACAATATGCCTGGTTTGTTCATACTCGATCCCACTCGCCGTTTAGCGTACAAAAACTATACGAAAATGCTGAGCTTGAACAAATCTCCCGATCCGAAGAGAACGCTATCAGAACTGCGAAGCGACTTCGGTGACCCTAAAAAACTCGCGGATGCACATTCAAATTATACGGAAAGCGTAGTTGAATGCATGTCAAGTCAGGTAAGCAGCACCGAAGAAAATAATCCCCAAAAGTAAACATACGAGTAACGTCCCACTCAGTATGCGTCGAGCAAGGGGGCAAATGTGCACTACAATTTACGAGGCCTACGATAACAGCCTTAGGCGTGTTTTAAAGCAAATCGCAAGCCACTATTGGACAATTCTGTCAACGTTAGGTAAACGCAGACCTTATGAACCTTACGCTGCAAGTGCTGACATATAAAGGAGCGCCTATCGCTCAACCGCTGAACGCCTCATTCGATGAGAAAGGCGGGACGATAGGCCGAAAGGCTGGAAACACGTTGGTTTTGGTAGACCCCGAGAGTTTTATATCTGGGCACCATGCCCAAATTTCATTTCAAGGCGGCAGTTTTTACATACAAGACACCAGTAAAAATGGAACACACTTGGTCCATGAGCAGCTAACGCTGAACAATGAACTTCACCAGCTTGCGGATAACGCATTAATTCGGATCGGTGAGTACGAATTAGTCGCTAACTATCAAACTAGCGATATGGAGTCAGCTGTACCCGAAAGCGTAAGTGATCCCTTCGGTTTCTCTTCCTCCGGACCGTTCGGTGTTGGTAACTCGCCATTCGCCGTCACGCAAGACGAAATTACACCGTTTCAGCAGATGGGTTTTGGTGACGAGCTAATATCATCGCCCTTCAATGATAGTTTCGTTCCGC
>NZ_JBYMAP010000276.1:0-4868 GCF_057766305.1 Methylomonas sp. BG-2
GCTCTGATTATTTTGAAAGGTACAACCGTTGGGCGAAGAGGTTTTACGAGCGTTTTACTTCAATTTAGCCATGCGTTTACCAAATCGCTGTTGGTCAGGTACGACTGATCAATTTTCGCCCGCTGCCAACGCATCAGAGGTGCCTTGGGTCGAGATGCTCGGCAATCAAGCTCAACGCGCTTCGGTTGGCGGACGGATCGTAGGAGGCGGGTTTCAAGATCAGGGTATGAGGGCCGAGCGCGTCCCGTAGCGCCCGGATTTTATCCAGACATTCCGCCGCATCGCCGACGATGGCGTTCGCCAGAATGCGTTCTTCGGCTAATTCGGCGGCTTCGACGCCAAACGGAAGCTCCGTCGAACCGGTATGCACGGCGTTCTGGACCGCCGCGCCCATGTTGCGGGCGAAATCGCGGACGAACGGCAACGCGGCATCGATCGCCGCGCGCCGGTTTTCGGCGCAGAAAAAGTAACGCGATAACACGAAGGGCTGCACTGTTTGCGTGGCGTGGGCGCGATAGGTCGCTAACGCGGTTTGCAATTTCGCCACCGGCGCGGCCGATGCGCCCATCAGTCCGTAACCGCGCGCGGCGGCCAGGGCGATGCTGTCGGGCGACAAACCCGCCAGCCAGATCGGAATCGAGGCTTGGAGCGGGCGAGGGTAGATCGACACCTGTCGGTAGCGGTAATAATGGCCGTCGAAATCGACGTTTTCTTCGGTCAGCAATTTCTCTAGCAATAGCACGCCTTCCAGCAGGCGTTCGCGGCTCGTCGCGTGATCGACGCCGAAGTGTTGAAATTGTAGCGGGAACGGCCCGCCGCGCGCGACGCCCAGCAGCAGGCGGCCGCCAGAGAGCGCGTCGACGGTGGCGGCGTCTTCGGCTACCTGCAATATATCGTGCATCGGCAACAGCACCGCCGCGCTGCCGAGTTTGATCGTCGAAGTGGCGGCCGCCAGATAGCTCAGAAGCGGAAAGATTGCCGCGCTAACGCTGAACGGGTTGAAATGATGCTCGGTAATCCAGGCTTCGGCAAATCCCAGGCGTTCGGCGTGCTGGACGGTCAGCACGTTTTCCCGCAGTGCCTCGGCACATAAACCGCCGCCCGGATTCTCGAAATTGGCGAACACACCAAAGCGCATGGCTTGCGCAGCGGCCGGCTCGGAATCGGTGCCAATATTCACGGTTGACGGGTTAAGCCAAGACGGCCGCGACTCGCCTTTGCAAGGCCAGCGCGTCGGCCAGCTCGGTGGCCGCGCTCGCAAACGGGATGCGGCGTGGGGCCGCGCGCATCGTGCGCCGGTTGATCACGCGTATCGACAACGATTCCACCCAATTCCAGTACTCCTCTCTAAGCTCGTCCGGAAAGCCGACGTCGTCGAAGGCCGACAGCAGTTGCGCCAGCCAAATCTCGCGGGCCAGCTCGTCTATCGTAAACGGAAAATGCCGGGAACGCATGCAGGTGTGGCCGTGGTTGGCGGTAAACAAGGCCGGACCGCCGGTCGCTTCGACGATGAAATCGGCGGTTTTTTCGACGCCGGCCGCGAAACGCACGGGATCTTTCGGAAACAAGTGTCCGATCGGCGTATTCAACAAGCGTTCGTGATGGCGGTGGACCAAGGCTCTGAGCAGGGCGCTGCCGGCAACCTCGAAAACCCGTCGGGACGGAAACGGCACGGCCGGAAACTCCAGTCCGGTGGACGCCGCCTTCCAGCTCACCTCGTCGCCGACCGTCATCGGGACCGAGGCGGCATGGCAATCGGCGTTTGATTCGCCGGTGTTGGTCGGCGACGGTGGATGGTGGTCGGTTGCGATCATGGCCTGTCTCCTATGGGGATGTGCATGTGCCTGGCGACGGCGAGCGCCCGTCTTCGAATGATTTAACCGTTGGCGGACTCTTTGGGGTGCTTCAAGAAATTTTCCTGTGCGGTTCGGAACTGCAGATAACGTTGCTGCCATTCCGACGGTAGCGCGACTTTAACGACCTGCACCGCGGTGACCTTGAATTCGGGGCAGTTGGTGGCCCAGTCGGAATTGTCGGTAGTAATCACGTTGGCTCCGGAAAACGGGTGGTGAAAGGTGGTGTAGACCACGCCGGGCTGCATTCGAGTCGAGACTTTGGCGTGCAACACGGTTTCGCCGGCTCGGCTTTGAATGCCGACCCAATCGCCGTCAATGATGCCGCGCTCTTCGGCGTCGTGCGGATGAATTTCCAGAATGTCTTCCGGATGCAAGGCGGTGTTCTTGGTGCGCCGGGTTTGGGCGCCGACGTTGTATTGCGACAAGATGCGGCCGGTGGTCAGAATCAGCGGAAAGCGGCGGGTGACTTTCTCGTCGGTGGCGATGTATTCGGTGGTCATGAAGCGGCCCTTGCCGCGCACGAAACCGTCAATGTGCAACGTTGGCGTACCGTCAGGCGAATCGTCGTCGCACGGCCATTGGATACTGCCCATTTCCTCCAGTTTTTGGTAGCTGACGCCTTTAAAAGTGGGCGTCAGTGAGGCGATTTCGTCCATGATTTGCGACGGATGATCGTAGTGCATTGGGTAACCCATCGCGTTGGCCAGCATCATCGTTGCTTCCCAGTCGCCGTAGCCGCCCAAGGGCGCCTTGACCTTGCGCACCCTGGAAATCCGCCGTTCGGCGTTGGTGAAAGTGCCGTCTTTTTCCAGGAACGACGCGCCAGGCAGCAGCACGTGGGCGAATTTGGCGGTTTCGTTCAGGAATAAGTCCTGGACGACGATGCATTCCATGGCCCGCAACGCGGCTTCGACGTGCTGAGTGTTGGGGTCGGACTGGGCGATGTCTTCGCCCTGGCAATACAAACCCTTGAAGGTGCCGTCGAACGCGGCCTCGAACATGTTAGGAATGCGCAGGCCGGGTTCGTTTTGCAGTTCCACGCCCCAGGCCCGTTCGAATGTGGCGCGCACCGCGTCGTTGGACACGTGGCGGTAGCCAGGCAGCTCATGCGGAAAAGCGCCCATGTCGCAGGAACCTTGTACGTTGTTCTGACCGCGTAGCGGGTTGACGCCGACGCCGGGTCGGCCGATGTTGCCGGTGGCCATCGCCAGATTGGCGACGGCGATGACCATCGTCGAACCCTGGCTGTGTTCGGTGACGCCTAAGCCATAATAAATCGCGCTGTTGCCGGCGGCGGCGAACAAGCGCGCGGCACTGCGTACCCGTTCGGCCGGCACGCCGGTAATCGCCGCCATTGCTTCCGGCGCATTGCGCGGGTCCAGAATGAAGTCCTTCCATTTGGCGAATGCTTGGGTGTCGCAGCGTGCGTTGATGAAGTCTTCGTCATACAAGCCTTCGCCGACGATGACGTGGGCCAACGCATTGGCCATTGCCACGTTGGTGCCGGGGCGCAATTTCAAATGAAAGTCGGCCTTGATGTGGGCGGAATCGACCAGATTGATTTCGCGCGGATCGACGACGATCAGTTTGGCGCCCTGGCGAATCCGCCGCTTCAGTTGCGAGCCGAATACCGGATGGCCGTCGGTCGGGTTGACGCCGATCAGCATCACCACGCCGGCGTCCATTACCGAGTCGAAGGTCTGAGTGCCGGCCGAGGTGCCAAAGGTGGCGCTCAAGCCGTAGCCGGTCGGTGAATGGCAGACCCTTGCGCAGGTATCGACGTTGTTATTGCCGAAAGCGGCCCGCACCAGTTTCTGAACTAGATAATCTTCTTCGTTGGTGCAGCGGGACGAGACCAGGCCGCCGATCGCGTTTTTGCCGTATTTGGCTTGGATGGACTTGAACTTGGTGGCGGCAAATTGGATGGCCTCTTCCCAACTGGTTTCCCGCCAGGGATCGGTGATTTTGTCGCGGATCATCGGCTTGGTCAATCGGTCAGGGTGACTGGCGTAACCCCAGGCAAAACGACCCTTGACGCAGGCGTGGCCGTGGTTGGCGTGACCGTTTTTGTTCGGAAACATGTTGACGACTTGATCGCCCTTGACTTCGGCGACTAGCGAACAGCCGACGCCGCAATAGGCGCAGGTGGTGACGATATGGTCGTCGGTTTGGCCGTGTTCGATCAGGGTTTTTTCTGTCAAGGTCGCGGTCGGGCAGGACAGCACGCAGGCGCCGCAGGACACGCATTCCGAATCGAGAAACGGCTGATTTTGCCCCGGCGATACCCGCGATTCGAAGCCTCGGCCGTCAATGGTTAATGCAAACGTGCCCTGGATTTGTTCGCAGGCGCGCACGCAACGGTTGCAAACGATGCATTTGGAGGGGTCGTAACTGAAATAGGGGTTGGACTCGTCTTTTGGTAGCGACAAATGGTTGTGGCCTTCGTAGCCGTAACGGACTGCGCGCAGTCCGACGCGGCCGGCCATCGTTTGCAGCTCGCAATGGCCGTTGGCGGGACACATCAGACAATCCAGCGGGTGGTCGGAAATATACAGTTCCATCACCTCGCGACGAATCTTGGCAAGGCGCGGCGTGTGCGTCTTGACCACCATGCCGGCTTCGGCCGGCGTGGTGCAGGATGCCGGATAGCCGCGCCGGCCTTCGACCTGGACCAGGCACAGGCGGCAGGAGCCGAACGGCTCTAGGGTTTCGGTGGCGCATAGTTTGGGAATTTCGATACCGGCCATTGTGGCCGCGCGCAGTAACGAGGTGCCTTGCGGCACCGCGACCTTGACCAGATCGATTTCCAGTTCCACCAGTGTGTCCGAGATTTTTTCAGGCGTGCCTAAATCGTTGTCACAGCCACAATCGCCGCATTGATGCGCCATTGAGTTTTCTCCAAACCGTTTTCCGGAAAGTGTCCGGATTGTATAGATCGAAATAGGTCGTTCCCCAGTGGGACTCAAAACAAGCGTGGGGGACCGGCCTGGTTGTTGTTTCTCTATAAGCCAC
>NZ_JBYMAP010000277.1:0-4843 GCF_057766305.1 Methylomonas sp. BG-2
AGCAAATGCAAATATTTAAGTCGGAAAAACTGCGGATCGGTTTGGTTGTGGACGAATACGGCGATGTGTTGGGATTAGTCTCGCTGGATGATTTGTTGCAAGAAATCCTTGGAGAGTTGATCGCCGAGGAAGCCGATATTAAAGTTCAAAAAGACGGTAGTTTCTTGGTCGATGCCGGTACGACGGTCCGCGAACTCAACCGCATCACAAATTGGCAATTGCCTACCGAAGGTCCCAGAACCTTAAACGGCTTGATTATTGAATACATGGAAACCATCCCGGAGCCGGGAACCAGTATCAAGCTGTACGGACACGTTATGGAAATTCTGAAGCGAGACGATAATACGATCAAACTCGTAAAATGCCATTCACTCGTTTGAAGCGACGCGCAAAAAAAAGGCGCTAACTCAACAGTTACCGCCTCAAAAAATTAGGAAGAAATATAACGCAACTTTAACTGTTAACCGAACGAAAAAGTTAGCATTAGGTTAATCGAGTTATTTTGGATTGAAAATGTGGCATTTTGTCGCAGCAGTATATTTGTTCCTGAATCGCGAATCAGCTTATCTTAACCAACCCTTCCTCTTAAAAAAAACAAACGGCGCCGCCACCGAAATCGTCATTAACACCAGCGCGAACGGATAGCCCAAGGCCCATTGCAATTCCGGCATATAGTCGAAATTCATACCATATATGCTGGCGATCAGCGTCGGCGGCAACATCGCGACTGACGCCACCGAGAATATTTTGATGACTTTGTTCTGGTTAATGTTGATAAAACCGACCGTCGCATCCATCAAAAAATTGATCTTGTCGAACAAAAACGCGGTATGACTGTTTAACGATTCGATATCGCGCAAGATTTGCTGGGCGTCTTCCAGTTGCGTGGTGTTTAACAATTTGCGGCGAATCAAGAACGATACCGCGCGCTGCGTATCGAGCATATTGCGGCGAATCCGGCCGTTCAAATCCTCTTCTTCGGCGATGTCGGCCAGTATGGCCGCCGCCTCCTCATCGCTGATATTTTGACTTAATACTTGCTTGCTGACGTTTTCCAGCTGTGCATAAACGTTTTCCAAGGCATCGGCCGAATACTCGGCCTCCGCGCCGTATAAATCCAGCAACATGTCCTTGCAATCCGATACAAAGCCCGGTTGGGTTCTGGCGCGTAAACGTTGCAACCGAAACACCGGTAACTCCTCGCTACGCACGGAAAACAACATGTCGCCGCGCAACACAAAGGCGACCGGCACACTGCGCGATTTACCCTCCCGATCCAATAAGAAGTCCGAGTGAATATGAATCTCGTGTTGGTCTTCGACGTAAAAGCGGGCGCTGGCTTCCAAATCGGTCAAATCCAGCGGGTCCGGGAGGTCCAGACCGTAGTGCTGCCCAATCAATGCGCGCTGAGCCTTGCTAGGCGCCAAAAGATCGACCCAGATCGGCTTAATCGCCAACAAATCGTGACGGCAGGTAATTGCGACTTTCGACAGGCGTCCGTCGACCAGTTCAAAGGCGCTCATTTGACCGACGCCGCAATGCGGCTCCCGATCACCGACCAACTCTTCCCTCAACGTATCCGACAACTCCCAGAGCACATCGTCCTGACGAGCATCTTCCACTTGTTCCCAAACCAAGCGGGCGTCGTCCAATTCGATCGACTGCAAGATATGCCCGATCTCGACCGCGGACAGTTTGTCCAGCACGCCGCGTAGTTCCACCATGTGCTGTTTTTGCACCAAAGCGGTCACCAGCTTGCGCCTAGGCATGGTTTGATTGCTCAACATGCCTTCTACCAGCTTATGCTTTCTCAACAAATCGTTGACGGTTTGTAGCGACAAGGACGACTCCAAAGGGATTCAGGTCTAAACGGCGGCAAGATCGTCGAACGCACTCGAAACCGGCCAATCAAGTAGTCTTTTGCAAAAATTGGGAGGCCTAAGCCTCCCGTGTCATTGCGCAATACCAAGGGCGCTACCGAGTGCGCCCCGCAACGTCATATCCGTCCGTACTGATCTTCGTAGCGCACAATGTCATCCTCGCCCAAATAACTGCCGGACTGAACTTCAACCATTTCGAGCGGAATGACGCCAGGGTTCTCCAGACTGTGAATCACACCCAAAGGGATGTAAATCGATTCGTTTTCAGACACCAATATTTTTTCGCCGTTCTTGTCGACCCAAGCGGTGCCCTTAACCACCACCCAATGTTCGGCGCGATGATGGTGCTTTTGTACCGACAGCTTCGCGCCTGGCTTGACCACGATGCGCTTGGTCTGGTGGCGATCGCCGCAATCGACCAAGTCATAGTGGCCCCAGGGGCGGTAGACTTTACGATGAACGTTGGCCTCGCTACGTTTCAATTTTTTCAATTGCTCAACCACTTCCTTGACGTCTTGCACCCGGTCCTTGGCGGCAATCATCACCGCGTCGTCGGTTTCGACGACGACCAAGTCGTCAACGCCAATCACCGCAACCAACTTGTTGCTGGAATGTACGAAGGAATTGCGGGTATCGACCGTCAACACATCGCCCTTGATCGCATTGCCCGCGCCGTCCTTGTCGGTGACATCCCACAGCGCGGACCAGGAACCGACATCGTTCCAGCCGGCATCCAACGGTATCACCGCCGCTTTGTCGGTTTTTTCCATGACGGCATAATCGATTGAATCCGAGGGACACGTCGAGAAAATCCGCTTGTCCAGCCGGACAAAGTCCAGATCGGGTTTGGCGGCTTGTAGCGAAGCCCGGCAAACCGCCAACATTTCCGGATTGAAGCGCTCCAGTTCGCGCAGAAAAACACCAGCCTTAAACGCAAACATACCGCTGTTCCAGAAGAATTCGCCGCTATCCAGGTAGCGCTGAGCGGTTTGCGCATCGGGCTTCTCGACAAAAGCGTCGACTTTGTAGGCGGGGCCATAGCGTAGCGAACCACGTTTAATGTAGCCGTACCCTGTCTCGGGTTCGGTTGCGACGATTCCGAAGGTCACCAACAAATCCTGCTCCGCCAATGCGCGTGCCTCCACGGCCGCTTGGTGAAACGCTGCTCGGTCGGCCACCACGTGGTCGGCGGGCAGTACCAGCAAGACATCGTCCTCGGCGGCGCTCAACGCGGCCATCGCCACGGCCGGCGCGGTATTCTTGCCGACCGGTTCCAGAATAATCGCGGCCGGTCTGACGCCGATCTCGCGCAATTGCTCAGCCATCATGAATCGATGATCCTCGTTGCATACCGCGATCGGTGCCTTTAACCCGGCTAAGCCATCCAATCGCAATACCGTTTCCTGAATCATCGTGTAGCCCGAGACCAACGGTAAAAATTGCTTGGGATATTGACCGCGCGACAGTGGCCAAAGTCGTGTTCCTGAACCGCCTGAGAGTATTACCGGAGTCATAGTTTGATTTCCTTGCATCGAAATAAAAAACAGTGGGACTAGTCTAGCATCATGCTTGCATCGGACGTCAACCGGTCAACCGGGGGGAAACACCGCGAGGAAAAATTTTCGGCGATGCACCTTCAAAAAGCACGCTCGGCTCATTCACAACACATAGCCAGGGTTCGTTGCAATCTTGCGCGGCCGTCAGTCAGTTCGTCACCGAGAACCTCGGTATACAAGACAATCAACATTTCCGGATCGGCATTGCCTGTCAATCGTTTAAGCAATTGCCACCATTTCGCGCGATAGTCGCTGGCGGTATTGAAGCTACCGACCCGATACCATCGATAAACAAGCAAGTTTCGGGCCTCGCTTTTCAACAGCGACTCGACCACTTCCCCTGAAGATCCATCCGCCCAACCGACCTGAACTGCTTTTTCGGAAGCGATTCGCCAGACTTTATGTTTTTGCGGCACTAGATAATTTTGCGAATTCACCAATTCACCACCCTGCGATTCATCGCCGAAATTGGCAAAGTACATCGCCACCGTTCCGGAAGGATCGCCAACCACCTTTTGCGCTTCCGCCATGACGCCTTTGAAGGTCGGCTGCCAACCCCATTCAGGCGGCGCTTGCCTGGGGTCGTCACCATCTTTGAGTTGGACTATCTCGGCTGGAATAGCCGCCACTACCGCCTGTTGAGCCGCCAAGCTCTGAAAGGCGACAGGCCAGGCAATCAACCCTACCATCACGGCCATTACCATCGGCCACGGACGCGGATAGCTGTCTACCGGCTCAGGCAACACTTCCGCGGCCGTTGTATCAAAAACAGGCTCTTGGTCCGCCCAAAACGAGCCGACATAAAACAGCAGTAGCATCACTAGGCCGAAGAACAACCAACCGTAAATAATATGATCGACACCCACGGCTAATTTCATACCGCTGAAATGGCCGATCATCACAATCATGTACGCCCGCAGACCATTCGCGAGAATGGGCGTCAAAAAGGACGCCACAATAAACACGGTTCGTTTACGCAAATTGCGGTAATTCAAATAGGCGTAGACCAGACCCAACGTCAATGAAGCGATTAGGTAACGCAAGCCGCTGCAACCTTCCACTACCGACCAACTTCCGGAAGTCAACATAAAAAACATGCCGTCGCGGTAAACGCTCATGCCGGTGAGACGTATCATCCACACCACAAATGTTGCGGTGTATTCCATCATCCAAGGTATGAAGGCTTCCCCAAAAGGCACCATCAAGTACAGAAACAGGATGGGAAACAGCATCTTTTTTACAACCGAGCCGCCCAATATCGCCAAATAGCCGCCGATCAGAATGGTCACGACCGCCCATTGTTCCAACACCAGAACGTGAACCAATTTCGCCACCAACCAAACGAAGCCGCCAATCGCCGTCACCAGCAGCCCTAACCCATCACTCTGGGGCTGTAGGTCGCGGTAA
>NZ_JBYMAP010000278.1:0-4804 GCF_057766305.1 Methylomonas sp. BG-2
AGTCGCAAACGTTGACTTATCAAGCAGGCATGCAATATACCGTTAACGAAACGACACAGATATCGTTGTCAGCTGGTCTAAGGGATACCGATACGCAATCGTCTAGCATTACAAAGTTACTCGGAACTCCCATTAGCCACACAGCACAATCATCCAACAACATCGGTCACGTATTTTCCGCCAACTTGTTGCACGCGGAAGAATGGGGTAACTTCAATCTATCTGCCGGACAACAGTTAAATCCCGCCAGTAGCGGCACTCAACAACAGTCCACTACTTTCGGGCTGCGCGGAAAATACAATTTAAACGACCGCCTGAGCACAGGATTGAACGCCAGCTATTTGATCTCGGAATCGCAGTCGACCTTGAGCGCAGCAAATACCAATACCAGTCGTACCTATTTAACAATTTCCCCAAATTTACGCTGGCGCTGCACGGAAAATATAGACCTTGACCTTTCTTACAGCTACCGAGATAGGACATACGAATCCCAAAATCAAACAGCTATCGGCAACAGCATACAGCTACAATTTTCTTATCAACCGCAAATCAATCGTCAGGTGAAATAGCGTGGACAATCAAACCCTCGACATTAAGGACTACCTAAAAATCATCAAGCGACGTAGACGGTTTTTATATACTCCCTTCCTGGCTATTGCGCTGATTGCTGCCATACTCGCCGCAGCGCTGCCGGCCACCTACCGCTCGACATCCACAATCCTTATTGAAGCGCAGGAAATTCCGGTCGATTTGGTACGTTCGACCGTGACGACCTTCGCCGATCAACGTATCCAGGTGATTAGCCAACGCATCATGACCCGGCCCAATCTATCGGAAATCATTAGAAAGTACGATTTATACGCCGACGACCGAAAAAGCGATCCCGAAGAAATCATTTTGGAAAAAATGCGCGGACTGATCAAGGTTGAAACCATCAGCGCCGACGTGGCCGACCAGCGTAACGGCAAACCCACTCAAGCGACGATCGCGTTCACATTGACCTTCGACGATCGCTCGCCGGTATTGGCGCAAAAAGTTGCCAACGAGCTGACTTCGTTATTTTTGAAAGAAAACATCAAAGCCCGTACCGAATCCGCTGAAAACGCGGCGATGTTCCTGAGCGAGGAATCCAAACGCTTGAAGGCCAAAATCCAGGAAATTCAAAACGCGTTGGCGAATTTCAAGGAAAAAAATCTGAATCAATTGCCGCAAATCAGCGCCTTGAACCAACAGGAACTGACTTCCTTAAGCAACCAATTGTTGTCGCTCGACAGCCAGGAGCGCTCGCTGCAGGACCGGCGCTTTTATCTGGAAGGCGAACTGGCGCAACTCGATCCCAATGCACTGGCGGTCAACGCAACCGGCAACCGGGTTTTCGATATGAAAGACCGTTTGAAGGAACTGCAATCCCAATATCCCTCGGTGTTGTCCACCCATTCCGCCAGCCATCCGGACGTCATTAAAATCAAGCGCGAAATCGATTCCTTGCAAAAAGAGATCGGCTCCAACGACGACTTGAACAAACTGAACGCCGAGCTGACCGACAAAAAAGCCGAGCAAGCCCTGCTATTGAAGCAATACTCCGAGAAACACCCGGATGTACAAAAACTGCAGAAGCAGATCGCCGCGTTGCAGCAAAGCCTGGTTGAGGCCAAATCGTCGGACTACAGCAATGCCTCGCTAAAACCGGACAATCCGGCCTATATCACATTGAAATCTCAGCTTGATTCGGTCAATACCGAAATCGAATCGCTTAACTACACTCGCGGAAAAATCCAAACCAAAATGGAGGAATTGCGTAGCAGCCTGCGCCAAGCCCCGCTGGTCGAGAAGGAATACAGCGATTTGATCCAGGAGCTGGACAACACCAATCTGCGCTACCGTGAAGTGAGCGCCCGCGAGATGGAAGCACAAATCTCGCAACAATTGGAATTGGAACGCAAGGGCGAGCGTTTTACGCTGATCGACCCGCCGCAAGAGCCGCTGGAACCGTTTAGCCCCAACCGTCTTGCGATCTTGGTGCTCGGCATGGTCTTCGCGGGTGCCTGCGGCTTCGGTGCCGTCGCGCTGGCTGAGATGCTGGATTCCACCATCAATAGCCCAAAGGCCGTCGCGGCGATTCTGGGCGCGGAACCGCTGGCTACCATACCCTATCTGGAAAGCCAGCAGGAGAGGCAGCAAATCAGCCGGCATCGGCGAACTCTGATCATTGCGGTGATCGGCGCCGGTATTGCAGCGTTAATCGCATTTCATTTCATCGTCATGCCGCTCGACGTATTTTGGTACAAACTGCTGCGCGTAGCGGGCAACGCTTAAAACACCAGGGAACCCGCCATGAACTCCATCGAAAATTTAGCGGATAAAAACACCGTAAACCCGGCCGCCGGACTGCCTAACGATAAGGTCAACATCGCCTATACCCAGACCAAGGTACAAAAAGCCGACGAGCGCCTGCTCAAGCATAATAGGATCATTTCCGCCTTTCCTCAGGGGAAATGGCTGGAGTCCTATCGCATGTTGCGCACCCGTTGCCTGCAACAAATGGATGCAATGGAATGGAAAACCGTGGCCATCACCAGTACCGGCTCAGGCACCGGCAACAGTCTGACCGCCGCTAACTTGGCCATCAGCATGGCGATGGAACTGGACCGCACCGCTTTGTTGGTGGACGCCAATCTGCAAAACCCCAGCCAACATCAGTTGTTCGGCTTTCAGCAAGGCGCCGGCCTGAGCGACTACCTGCTCAACGACAGTGAGTTGAGCACGATGTTGATCAACCCCGGCATTGAACGTCTGGTGGTTTTACCGGCCGGCAAACCACTATTCAACTCGACCGAGATGCTGCGCTCGCCGAAAATGGTTCGCCTGGTCAACGAATTGAAGAGCCGCTATCCGTCGCGGATTATCATATTCGACATGCCGCCGATATTGTCGCACGACGATACCTTGGGCTTTTCGCCCTACGTCGATTGCGTGTTGCTGGTCGTCGACGAAGGGCATACCAAAACCGAGGAACTCAAGCACGCCGCCAACCTGTTGAAAGGCATAGACCTGCTCGGCAGCATATTCAATAAAGCCACCGACGACAAACTCTCTTTCGAGCAAGGCTGAATTTCGCCCGTGAAAGCTTGTTGAAGTGAGAACCGGCCCCAAACAGTTGAACCATCGGTAGCGTGCTCGAGCACGAAGATACCGAAAAACTGGTTCAGCTTTGCGAGGAGGTGTTAACGCCGCATGGGGGCTAGCTGTATGATGGCTATACGATACTTGCGCCGGCCTCTTGGCGTAAAGCCGGCGGTCTGGCAACGGAATGGTCGCATGGCGAACGTCCCACCTGAACGCGCCGCGAAGTTCCGCTAACTTGACCTCTCAAATCACGGCGCCGCGATCCGCTTACCGCGTGATCCTTTACAGTCACTTGCTAGGCCAACTCAAATACCGCTCAACGCCCTGCCCGCTCAATCCCGAGCCTGCGGGTAGTTGGCCGGCAATTTGCGGCTTCCGCTCGGGAGCATGCCGTAGAGGCCCAGTTTGTGGCGCAAGACGTTGCGGCTGATGTCCAGCAGACGGGCGGCCTGTACCTGGTTTTCCTCGCAAAACTCGAAGGCGGTGCGGATCACGGTTTCTTCGATGATGTCGAACAATTTGGGCGGGGCCTGCTCGCACAGGCGTTGCAGCGCGGTTTCCAACGAGCTGGTGGAAACCGCCGGCCCGGATTGCGCGGTTCTGATACCGGACAACTTGAAATCCTCGGGCCGCAAGCGATTGCCGGGACACACCAGCAAGGCGCGATGCACCGCATTTTCCAGCTCGCGAATATTGCCGGGCCAATCGTAATTCAACAAGGTTAGTTCGGTGGCCGGCGACAATTTGATTTCGCTGTATCCCAGACGCTCGCCATAAACTTTCAGAAAATGCCTGGCCAACGGCAGAATGTCGCCCGGCCGCTCGCGCAACGGCAATAATTGGATGGCGGCGACGTTAAACCGGTAATACAGGTCGGCTCGAAAATGCGAGGCCGCCACCGCTTCCTCCAGATTGACGTTGGTGGCCGCGATCACGCGAACGTCCACCGGCGACGCCTGGCGGGCGCCGACCTTGACGACTTCCCGCTCCTGCAGCACCCTCAACAGCTTGGCTTGCAACGACAACGGCAGGTCGCCGACTTCGTCGAGAAACAGGCTGCCGCGATTGGCCGTTTCGAACCAGCCGGTTTTGGTCGTGAATGCCCCGGTGAACGCGCCTTTCTCGTAACCGAACAATTCGCTTTCGATCAAATTCTCGCTCAACGCGGCACAGTTCAACGCGCCGAATGGTCCTTGCGCGCGCTTGCTCAGCGCATGAATGTGCCGGGCCACCAGTTCCTTACCGGTGCCGGTCTCGCCGATGATCAATACCGTCGCGTCGCTGGGGGCGATGCGCTCGATATGCTCCAACAAGTGGCGGGACGATGGGTCCTCGAAAACCATCGCGGTGGCGCGCACCGAGCTGGTCTTGGCGCGTTGCTGTTCGTCGAAAGCCAATAGTGTCATGTTTAATCCCCTGCGCTTGCCGACGGCGCTCGGCCGCCGGAAAGTTCGTTTCCTAAAATTCGTATCCAGTCCGTGTTCGAACCGTTCCCAGCGGACGCCCTTGGCGATGGCCTGCGGCTTGCTTCGCCCGCAACCGGCCTTGCCCCAAGGCGTCCGTAAAATCAATGCACCACGCTATCGGCTATTGACGGCGAGCCGGCTTTAGCGGTTTTCAGCGTCAATGCCTGCCCGCGGCGGCCGCTCAATTCCGCGTGTATCCCGGCCATGATCGA
>NZ_JBYMAP010000279.1:0-4784 GCF_057766305.1 Methylomonas sp. BG-2
GGCACGGAGAATTGGCTTTAATCCGCAACAATATTGCTGTTTGAATTAAATCCATCTCGTTACTGTGAAAGTCAATGGGCGCGGTAAGACATACCGGTGCTGATACGCCGTCAATCGTGGCCCAAGCCGCTGCCACGTCCATTTTTTTACTCTCCGGGGCCCAAAACCTTTCATGGCCAGTCAATGGACTAGCCTCTTTGAACTGAAAATCCGTAGCCGGCATTCGGCACTGAAGATTTTTATATTCCCTTTATATCTCGCGCGGATATTTTTATGATTTTTTTATCGATCGATCTGTACATTTACCGCCTGACGCGCAAGGGCTTATGCAAAGCTTTTTCACTTTTTTCAAGAGGCCATATCGATGGACATTGTGTATTTGCTATTTACAACGGCGTTCTTTGTCGCGACCGCAATCTTGATCGGCGCTTGCGAAGCGTTGAGGGGGCAATCATGAGCTGGATTTATTTACTGAGCGGCGGCCTGACGCTGGCCGTATTCGTTTATTTGGTGGCGGCGTTGTTTTATCCGGAGAAATTCTGATGAATGGTCAAGGTTTGTTACAGGTCGCCATTTATCTGATCGCGCTGCTGACGCTAGCCAGACCGCTGGGTACTTACATGGCCCGTGTATATCAGGACGAATCGGTGGGATTGAACCGTTGGCTCGCCGGCATCGAGCGCCTGCTCTATCGCCTCGGCGGCGTCCAAGCGGACCAAGAGATGCGTTGGTCGCAGTATGCGCTGGCAACCCTAGTCTTTAACCTGTTGGGTTTGCTGGTGGTTTACGGTTTGCAACGTTTTCAGGACCTATTGCCGCTGAACCCGCAAGCCTTACCCGCGCTGAGTGCGGACTCGGCGTTCAATACCGCCGTCAGTTTCGCCACCAATACCAATTGGCAGGGTTACAGCGGCGAAGCATCGATGACTTATCTGACCCAAATGCTGGGCTTGACGGTACAAAACTTTGTTTCCGCCGCCAGTGGCATGGCGGTATTGGTGGCGCTAATTCGCGGTTTTAACCGCCGCAATAGCAACGGCATCGGCAACTTTTGGGTGGACATGACCCGCGGCACCCTCTACATCCTCTTACCCTTGTCGCTTTTACTGGCGCTAGCCCTGGTCGGCCAGGGCGTGGTGCAGAACTTTAAGCCCTACCAGACCGTTAATTTGCGGGCAGAAGTCAGTTATTCCGCGCCGAAACTGGACGCCGACGGCAAAGCCATCGTGGATGCCTCGGGCAAACCGGTGACCGAAACCCTGTCCACGCCAACGCAAACCCTGGCGATGGGGCCGGCCGCTTCGCAGATTGCCATCAAGCAATTGGGTACCAACGGCGGCGGTTTTTTTAACGTCAACTCCGCGCATCCTTATGAAAACCCAACGCCGCTGTCGAATTTCCTGGAAATGCTGGCCATACTGCTGATCCCAGCCGCACTGTGCCACACCTTCGGCGTAATGGTCTGCGACACCCGCCAAGGCTGGGCCATTTTAGGCGCGATGACTTTGGTGTTCGTGGCGTTGATCTTGGTCACGATACCGGCCGAACAACACGGCAACCCGGCTTTAACCGCGTTGGGCGTCGATCAAACGGCTTCCACGCTGCAAGCCGGCGGCAACATGGAAGGCAAGGAAGCACGCTTCGGCATCGTCAACTCCGGCCTGTGGGCGGTGGCTACCACCGCCGCGTCCAACGGTTCGGTCAACTCGATGCACGATTCCTACACGCCGATCGGCGGCATGGTGCCGATGTGGCTGATGCAACTCGGCGAAGTGATTTTCGGCGGCGTCGGCTCCGGTTTATACGGCATGATCGTGTTTGCGATTGTAGCGGTGTTCATCGCCGGCCTGATGATAGGCCGCACCCCGGAATATTTAGGCAAAAAGATCGAAGCCTACGAGATGAAAATGGCCGCCATCGTCATCCTGATTCCGCCCTTGGTGGTTCTGGGCGGCACCGCGCTATCGCTGATGCTGGATGTCGGCAAGGCCTCCATCTTCAATCCCGGCGCCCACGGCTTCAGCGAAGTGCTGTATGCCTGGTCCTCGGCCGGCAACAACAACGGCAGCGCCTTTGGCGGCTTGTCGGCCAACGTGCCGTTCTACAACCTGATGCTGGGACTGGCAATGCTGTTTTCCCGCTATTGGCTGATGATTCCGGTATTGGCGATAGCCGGTTCGCTGGCGGCGAAAAAGACCATACCGGTCGGACCCGGCACCCTACCCACCCATACACCGTTGTTTGCCTTATTGTTGATCATTACCGTGTTGATGGTCGGCGCGCTGACCTTCGTGCCGGCCTTGGCCCTGGGGCCTATCGTCGAGCAGTTACAAATGATCGGTCATCAATAATTTCGAGATAGGTAACCCCATGACTAGCCAACCCGCTTCAACGTCCTTACTGGACCCGCAAATCTTACGGCAAGCAATATTCGATGCGTTTGCCAAACTGACCCCGTTGCAACAATGGAAAAACCCGGTGATGTTCGTGGTCTACCTCGGCAGCTGGTTGACCACCGTATTGTGGTTGCGGGCGCTGGGTGGCGAAAGCGAGGAATCCGCCGGTTTTATCCTGAGTATCACGCTGTGGCTGTGGTTTACCGTGCTGTTCGCCAATTTCGCCGAAGCGGTCGCGGAAGGCCGCAGCAAAGCCCAAGCCGCCTTTTTACGCAGCGCCAAGCGCGACATTGCCGCCAAGAAACTGGATGAGCCTAAATACGGCGGCGACTACAGCAAGGTCGAAGGCTCCAGCCTGCGCAAGGGCGATGTGGTGCTGATCGAAGCCGGCGATTTCGTGCCCGGCGATGGCGACGTGATCGAAGGCGTGGCCTCGGTGGACGAAAGCGCCATCACCGGCGAAAGCGCGCCGGTGATCCGCGAATCCGGCGGCGATTTCAGTTCGGTCACCGGCGGCACCCGCGTGTTGTCCGACTGGCTGGTGGTGCGTATCAGCACCAATCCCGGCGAGAGTTTTCTGGACCGAATGATCGGTATGGTGGAAAGCGCCAAACGCCAAAAAACTCCCAACGAGATTGCTCTAACCATCTTATTGGTGGCGTTGACGCTGGTGTTCCTGATGGCGACCGTGACGCTGCTGCCCTTCTCGCTATACAGCGTGCAAAGCGCGGGCGTCGGCAAGCCGATCAGCGTCACGGTGCTGGTCGCCTTGCTGGTGTGCCTGATCCCAACCACCATCGGCGGTTTGCTGTCGGCCATCGGCGTGGCCGGCATCGGCCGGATGATGCAAAAAAACGTCATCGCCACCTCCGGCCGGGCCGTGGAAGCGGCCGGCGACGTCGATGTGCTGCTGTTAGATAAAACCGGCACCATCACCCTCGGTAACCGCCAAGCCTCCGGCTTCTTCCCGGTCAAGGGCGTATCCGACAAGCAGTTGGCCGATGCCGCGCAACTGGCCTCGCTGGCCGATGAAACCCCGGAAGGTCGTAGCGTCGTAATATTGGCGAAGCAGAAATACGGCATCCGCGAACGCGACATCCATTCGCTGGGCGCCACCTTCGTGCATTTCAGCGCCCAGACCCGAATGAGCGGCGTGAATCTGCCGGGAGACGAATGCAAAATCGGCGAGCCTTGCCGGCAAATCCGCAAGGGCGCGGCCGACTCGATTCGGCAACACATTGAGGAACAAGGCGGCAAGGTGCCGCAAGAGCTGAAGAAAATGGTCGACGATGTCGCCCGCCGGGGCAGCACGCCGCTGGTGGTGGCGGACGGGAAAAAAGCCCTGGGCGTCATCGAACTCAAAGACATCGTCAAGGGCGGCATCAAGGAGCGCTTCATCGAGCTGCGCCGGATGGGCATCAAAACCATCATGATCACCGGCGACAACCGCTTGACCGCCGCCGCGATTGCCGCCGAAGCCGGCGTCGATGATTTTTTGGCCGAAGCCACCCCGGAAGCCAAACTGAATCTGATCCGCCAACACCAAACCGACGGCCGCCTGGTGGCAATGACCGGCGACGGCACCAACGACGCCCCGGCGCTGGCGCAGGCCGACGTGGCGGTGGCGATGAACAGCGGCACCCAGGCCGCCAAGGAAGCCGGCAACATGGTGGATCTGGATTCCAACCCGACTAAGTTGATCGAGATCGTCGAAACCGGTAAGCAAATGCTGATGACCCGCGGCGCGTTGACCACCTTTAGCATCGCCAACGATGTCGCCAAATATTTCGCGATCATCCCGGCGGCCTTCGCCACCACCTATCCGGCCTTGAACGTGTTGAACGTAATGGGCCTGGCGACGCCGGCCAGCGCGATTCTGTCGGCGGTCATTTTTAACGCCTTGATCATCATATTCTTGATCCCACTAGCGTTGAAGGGTATCAAGTACCAACCTATCGGCGCGGAAAAACTGTTACAAAACAATATACTGGTCTATGGCGTGGGCGGCTTGATCGTGCCGTTTATCGGCATCAAGGCCATCGACTTAGTCCTGGTTGCAATGAATCTGGTGTAAGGAGCAAACATGTCTACCTACTTAAAGCCCGCGGCGATGCTGTTGTTCCTGCTGACCCTGATTACCGGAGTGGCTTATCCGGCGCTGGTGACGCTGCTGGCTCAGGCGTTATTCAGCGAGCAAGCCAACGGCAGCTTGATCAAAAACCCGCAAGGCCAACTGGTTGGCTCTGAACTGATCGGTCAAACCTTCAGCGATCCAAAATATTTCTGGAGCCGGCCCTCGGCCACCGCTCCCCACGGCTATAACGCCGCCGCCTCCAGCGGCTCCAACCTGGGGCCGACCAATCCGGCCTTGGTCGATGTCGTGGCTGC
>NZ_JBYMAP010000280.1:0-4764 GCF_057766305.1 Methylomonas sp. BG-2
CCCAAGCGGGAATTCGAGCCGCGACCGGGAAAACTCCGAGCCAACCGAGTTAAGGACCGGGGCGCAATACCGCCAACATCACTTCGCCTTTGGACTTTCCGACTTCATCGTCATGAAAATGACAATAGGTTTTCAGAAATACACAACGCGAGGTTTTTTTAACGGTATGAATACCGAATGTACCGTAGAACCGCTTCGCATTAATCAGACTTTGAAAGCCCGAATTAAGATTGGCAATCAAGAAATTCGAAAGCTGCTTTTCAAAAAACAACTCAGGATCGTAGTCAGCCAACTCCGGAATCAAGCCGTTCTTGATACAGTAGCCCAAATGAACATAAGCAATTTGGTTGTAGCAGATATTATATTCAACGGCGTTGAAATGCCCGGTGTCGTCGATGTAACAAGACTCCGGAATTGAAAACTCGCCATTCATCAGCATACCCTGGACTCCCAAGTCTTCCTGCTGTTGAAAATAGGCTTTTTTTAAATATCGACAACTCTCCCGATAGGGCGTCAACACGGTTTTGACAAATGAAGCGTCAATATCCTTTAAACTGAGCGCTTCCCGCTCCGGCAATTCCAGAATAGAAGTCATTACTTAATTCCCACGTAAAACGGTAAGTCGTCGTAAATCCCGATTCGGTAGCTTTTGCTTTTCTCTCCGGGTTGTATGGTTGACGCTTTGTGTACCAAGGGGCGGTTATCCCAGATAATCAAATCACCTTCTTCCCAATAATGCGTATGAATATGTTCGGGTTTTTCCGCAAAGTCGAATAACGCTTGCATTACGCGCTGATTTTCTTCGTAACTCAGTCCGGCCAGTTTAGTGGTGAAGCCGCTACTGATATAGAGGATTTTTTCACCGGTGACCGGATGTTGAATCACGGCCGGATGGTTAACCGGCGGCACTTCGTTGTGAATCCGATCGAGCAATTCGGCGAGTGACTTGTCGATATCCGACGCTTGAACTTTATAGCGCAATTTACCTTCGTGAACCGCGGTAGCCGTTTCGACGTAAGCTCTCAGTTCATCCGGCAATTTACTGTAAACCGCCGCCATATCGATATAAGAGGTTTCTCTCGCCGATTTTGGAAACACCAACGGATAAATCGACGTAAACGACAATGGATGATTTTCGAAGGCACAATCAGTATGCCAATAGCGCCCGGTACCGGAAACTCCAAGCTTTTTGCCGTCGGCTTCTATCACATTCGACGACACGAAAACTTCCGGATGGTTAGGGTGGTGATATTGCGGCTGAAAATATACTTGCGGACGACCGAGTTTCCGAGTGAATGCAACATATCTTTCAGCATCCAGCTCCTGACCACGCAAGACCACCAGTTTATTTTTATATATCAACTGCCTGATCAACGCTAGTTCCGGCGCGTTTTCGGGCAAACTATTGACATCCAAGCCAATAACTTCGGCACCGATCCTGCCCGGCTTAGCTTCGTTAATTTCCAACCCCTTAGTCTGAGTAATCATGCGCGTTTCCCTTGGTAATAATAATATGAATAAAACAAGTATCGACGACGGAAACCGTCAAGAGGTTAATCGCCGATGCCCACGTAAAACGGCAAGTCGTCGTAGATACCGACCCGGTACATTTTGCTGGTTTCACCCGGCTTGACACCGGAGGCCTTATGTATAACCGAGCGGTTATCCCAGATAATCAAATCGCCTTCTTCCCAATAGTGAGTGTGTATGTGCTCGGGGCGTTCGATAAAATCGAATAGCGCTTTTAACGCGTTCTGATTTTCCTCGTGAGTTAAACCAACGATTTTTGTCGTGAAGCCGCTACTGATGTAAAGCGAAAACTCGCCGGTTACCGGATGCTGGATAACGGCGGGATGCTCGACCGGCGGGACTTCACTGTCAATCCGATCAAGAAGTTCGGCCAACGACTTATCGATATCGGAGGCTTGAACTTTGTATCTTAATTGCCCCGCGTGAATATAGATTTTATCGTCGACATACTGTCTTAAATCAGCGGGCAAGTTTTTCAACACTTCCACCATGTCGATGTAAGAAGTTTCCCGCGACATTTTTGGGAAAACCAAGGGGTAAACCGAAGTGAATGACAAAGGGTTCTTTTCGAATGCACAATCGGTATGCCAATATTTTCCGGTACCGGAAACACCGATTTTGTTGCCGTTTTGGTCTGGCACATTCGAAGACACAAAAATTTCAGGATGATCCGGATGGTGGTATTGCGGTTGGAAATAAACTTGCGGCCGTCCGAGTTTACGGGCGAATGCAACGTATTTTTCTTCATCCAACTCCTGATCGCGCAGTACCACCAGTTTGTTCTTATAAATCAAGCTACGTATCATGCCCAGTTCCGGCGCGTCCTCCGCCAGCCCGTTGATATCCAGCCCACGAATTTCCGCGCCTATTTTTCCGGGTTTTGATTCGATCACTTCCATTTCCAAGGTTTCAACGCTCATACATACTCTCCTATAATCACAGGTGAAGGTTTTATAAATTTCCAGGCGGTTCAAATCTCATCAAATACCCCGCCAATACGCCTTAACGAAACCCCGTCGCGACCAAAATCCGCGTCGCGCTAGTTGACTTGTCGAGATTGACTGGCCCAGTAAGGCATTCTTAATTCCCGCTTTAATATTTTTCCGCTCGGGTTCCGAGGCAGTTTCTCGAGAAAATCGATCGACTTTGGCGCCTTGAAGTCAGCGATTCTATTTCGAGTAAAGTTAATCAATTCGCGCGCTTTTATCGCTTGGCCGGGCCGTAACACGACAAACGCCTTGACGACCTCGCCCCAGCGCTCGTCGGGTATGCCAATGACGGCGGCTTCCGCGACGGCTTCGTGCTCGCACAGTGCCGCTTCAATCTCGGCCGGATAAATGTTTTCGCCGCCGTAAATAATCATGTCCTTAAGCCTGTCGCAGATATACAAATAACCTTCCGCGTCGAGGTAGCCGGCATCCCCGGTTTTTATCCATCCGTCCTCCGACAGGCATTCCCGGGTTGCCTCTTCGTTGTTCCAATAACCAATCATATTGGCGGGCGACCTGATCGAGATTTCGCCGATGACATTGGCCGGCAAGGCATTTCCGGAGATGTCCGACACGCGTATTTCCACGCCGGGCAACGGTCTGCCGGCGGATTCTTGTCGCTTGGGATAGGCCGGCGAGTGATCTTCGGGGCGCAGGCAAACCGCCATATTGCCGGTTTCGGTCATGCCGTAGATTTGGAAAAATCCGCAGTTGAAACGCTGCATGGCCTTTTGCAGCAAAGCCGGCGCGATGGGCGATCCGCCATATAAAAAGCCCCGCACCGACGATAAATCGGTGGTTTCGCAGGAAGGTTCCGCCAACGTGGTTTGAATCATCGCGGGCACCATCGGCACTTTGCTGATCCGGTGGCGTTCGATCAATTCCAGCACCTTCCAAGCAACAAACGTATCGATAATGAATCCTTGCGCGCCGGCGATAAACCCCTGTATCGCCCACCAAATTCCACCCATATGAAATTGCGGCAGCGAAATCAGCAATTTGTCGTCCGGATTCAAATTCATCCAATGGTCGCCTTGCTCGCGCATCCCCCGCATCAGCCGAAAAAACGAATAATTTGGCAACTGCACCCCTTTGGGATGCCCGGTCGTACCGCTGGTATACATTTGCACGACGACTTCTTCCGGGGAATAAGTCAGATCGACGTCATTCGGCGAATATTGATCCCGCCATTTTTGAAAATTCGAATGCTCCTGAAATTCGGCATCCAATACGATAATCTCGCGCAAACTCGGCAATTCGTTTTTCACCGCGCCGATTCTTTCTAAGAACTCCCGAGAGACAAACAAAATCTCGGCGTTGCCGTGCCGCAGAATGTAATGAATTTCCTGCGGCGTCAGCCGCCAGTTAATTCCGATTAAAACCGCTCTGGCTTTTGCGCAACCAAATAGCACTTCGTAACTATTAATACCGTCCTTGCTCAATATCGCGACGCGCGCCCCCGGCTCTATTCCAATCGCTAGTAGTCCGGCCGCTATTTGATTAGCGTGTTGGTCGAATTCGCGATACGTCAAACTCTGCTCTTCATATACAAAAGCAATCGCATCAGCATAGTATTGCGCTTGCCAAGTCGATATTTCGGCGAGAGTTTGCGGTGGCTGCTCGGTCATGATTTACAATAGATTGGTAAACGTTGCCTCAATCTTTTGCAACCAATGTGCCACAAAGTAAAGTCACGCGGCAAAAATCAGCCATCGCGTGCATAACAACATGAAATGTATATATTATTCCCCGCCAAAAACCTGGCTAAAGACAGCTATTCATGCCTAACGTGGCAGACATGTGGGCCTGCTGAACGGTTTTTCGCGCCGATCAGTTAAAAAAGCGAGTGATTTCACCTATTTTTATTGCGTTAAAACACATAGCTTAAGAAAACCCGACTGGCTTTGCGGCAGATGGATTCACCCCCATTCAATCCACGCCGCAACCACGAGCAACGGCCCTAATCCGTAGGGTTGAATTCAATTTTCCAACTATTAATTAACACGTTCCATCCAAATTAGATTTAATTGAATAGAGGGGTTATTCCGCCGTTTAATTAAAGCCGAATCCGCTGGGCGGCGGTCGATAGCCTTCGCTGACCCACTGTTGCTGAACGGCGGCTTGCGCTGGTTCGTCCAACGTAAAACGCGCCAACGTTCCTTGCGCAACCGCTTTTATCTCCGGCTCTTCATCCGGGTTTTGCAAGGTTTCGAGTAAGGTAGCCCGCACGTTCTCGTAGGCAAAC
>NZ_JBYMAP010000281.1:0-4752 GCF_057766305.1 Methylomonas sp. BG-2
CGCGGCTACTAATTCCCGTCATGGACTTAGGGGGCTACCCCAAATAAATGGGAAATATATCGACAAGCCGAGCCCCGCTCTGAAAACACCCGGGCGCGTTCCCTGAGCGGAGCCGAAGGGAACCCTAAAGCCGGCACTCTGCAAGTCCCGGCAACAAGGCTCTCGAATCGCCGCCTATTCGGTCGGCGTAGCGTGGTGCTGGTTGTGGCCCGGCAAAGTCGCGCTACCATGCTCCGCGACTTGCGCGTCGAACCAATGGTGTAACGCGGTCAGCAGTGGCGCATATTCGGTCGAAAAATGGATTTGCCCGCCGTCGGGCAGCAACTTAAAGTCGTAGCGAATCTCGCCAGGCTGAGCCGCTTTCATTTGCGCCAAACCGGGCATGTCCGAGCCGTGATAGCGTTCCGTCGAAGAAAAATCGCCTTTTTGAAATTCGGCGGCGGTTTGCCGCAGATAATGTTGTATCCGCCGGATCTGTTCAGCATCGTTCGCCGATTTCGCCACGATATGTAGGATGCCGCCGTGCACGGTCTTGGAGAAGGACTCCAACGCCTGCTCCCTATCGTACGGCGCCGCTTGCCCATGCGCCGGAGCCGGCGACGGTGGCGCGGCCTCTGGTTTCGCTTCCGCCCCAACTGCGAACAGGGCAACGATCAATAAAATCACGGTTTTCATGGCCTCCTCCTAGTCGAATCGACATTCCGAACGCTGAAGCTCAGTAGACCCAGACTCGCGGCGGTAGTTCAGCCGAAATCCGGTGGACGGCGTGAGTCGATTCGCGAGCGCGAAAACCGTTACTCGCCGAATTGCATCGAACTTAATCCCGGCCGCAACGGCCGCCAATATTGGGATCGGTATTTGATGACTTACATATAGCAAGGAGCAAGGGGTAGGCTTTACGTGATGTCAATTCAGCGTGAGTTACGCACTGGATTTCATAGGGGGTTACGGAATCGAGGATATCGTCCCTCAATTGACTTGGTTTTTCTCGCATTCAGATGTAGGGTACGCGTTGCGTATCTTTAAAGACCAACGTGGCGGTGAATTCCAAAGAGTACGCGGCGCCCACCCCATGCGGCTATTAACGCAAACATAGCCTTATGAATTACACTAAAAGCAAAATTTCAAGTTATCAATTCCCGATCCTAATCATCATGGCCGTTGCTAATCAAATCAAAGCATTGCTTAAGTCCCACGTTGATGGTGACGATGCCATGTTTTTGTCGATTGCCATGCAAATGGCTGCTCAGGAAGCAAAAAAAGGACACGGCAACCTAGCGAAAGAAATACGCGATTTGATCGACTCGGCCAAAGGCCGACCTAAACTCTCAGACTCAAAAACCATTCCTTTGGCAAAGCCCAAAGGCGAACTTAGCCAGTTACTGAACGTTTCCTATCCCAAGTTACGATTGGTGGACATGGTACTTTCTGAAAACATTCAGGCCAAGCTGGATCGATTGATCAAAGAGCATAAGCATGTTCAAAAGCTGCGCTCTCATGGCTTGTCACCTCGAAAAAAACTGTTGTTGGTTGGCCCTCCTGGAACCGGCAAAACCATGACCGCATCAATTTTGGCCGGCGAATTGGGTCTGCCACTTTTTATCGTCAGACTAGAAAGCCTGATGACCAAATATATGGGCGAGACAGCGGGTAAATTGCGCTTGATCTTCGATGCCATCGAACAAACTCGTGGTGTTTATTTGTTTGACGAATTCGACAGCATTGGCTCACAACGCGGTAATGCTAACGATGTCGGGGAAATACGCCGAGTACTAAACAGCTTTCTACAAATGATCGAGCAAGATAGCTCGGACAGCCTGTTAATTGCGGCTACCAACCATCAAGAGTTACTGGATCATGCACTGTTTCGGCGTTTCGACGATCTAATCGAATATGAGTTGCCGGCCAAAAATGAAATCATCGCGGCAATCAAATCTAAACTGGGTAGCTATAAAACGTCCCGCATATACTGGTCGAAAGCGGCCGAAGCTGCTGAAACTCTTAGCTATGGCGACATTACCCGAGCTTGTGAGGAGGCCATCAAGGATGCAATTATTCATAACAAAGAAGCGGTCAGCCACACGGACTTGATACATTCCATAAAAGAACGGCGACTGGTTAGACAAAAACAACAAATCACGCTTTAAATGGCCGAAAACAGCAAGGAACGCCTTCCACACTTATTGATTCAAAATTCGGCAACGGCTGAACGTTATTCACGCCCCTCTAGACCAAACAGTGCTGGTATCAATACCCCAGCCAGGAATCGCCAATCGCACGCCGAACAGCTTCTTGAGCAAATTCGGCAAATCCAATCTCAAGAAACCGGCATTATCGAACAGCAAAAAGCCTTTGGCCTGGATGTCAGTAATGGCATTTATCTGGCTTTTGAAAGCGAACCGGACTTTGAACTCAAATTTGCCAGCTTGGAATTCCAGCCAAGCGGTATCGAGCTTTGTAACGTTAAGCTTGTTGATAACAAAACTATTGCGACTATTTTTGTGCCGGAAGGCAAGCTAAGCCACTTTCTAAAGAAGATATCCCAATATCAACTCGAAAACACCCCCAAAAATCAACCAAAAAACAAAGACTTGGTCGAGGGTATAACAGCGATCAAACTCGCTGCCTTGGATGCTCTTTGGACGGACGAGCAGGAATTAATGCCCAATGTGGGAGAGTCGATTTGGTGGGAAGTGTGGCTAAGACGATCGGGCAAAATCGACTACGAAGCCTTTCTGCGTGACCACGCCCTTCAGCTTGATATTAGAGTTGGCGCAGAGTCCATTCATTTCCTCGATAGAATCATCGTCCTGGTATTTGGCACCCGCGAGCAAATCAGTCATTCCATTCACTTGCTGGGTGCAATTGCTGAACTCAGAAAAGCCAAGGATACCGCCGACTTTTTCACCAGTATGAGTCGTAAAGACCAACGTGCCTGGATTGAACAAACCCTAGAAAACTTGACGTCACCGCCCGATGCCGCGCCATCGGTTTGTATTTTAGATACTGGCGTCAATCCAGCGCATCCGTTGTTACAGTCGGTGGCGGAAACGACCGACATGCATTCTTATCTCCCCGCATGGGGTACAGATGATCGACATGGGCACGGCACCAATATGGCAGGCTTGTCAATCTATGGCGACTTAACTGAGTCACTGGCAAATCCATTACCTATACAGCTCACACATCGGCTCGAATCGGTAAAAATCACGCCGAACCCCGACTTTCACAACGATAAATCACTTTTCGGCGCGATTACCCGAGACAGTATTGCCAGGGTGGAAATCGAAGTCACCGACCGGCAACGCGTGTTTTGCATGGCGATATCCACCACGGACGACAGGGACCGTGGGCGTCCGTCGTCCTGGTCGGCCGCGATTGACGCCATCACATCCGGTTATGAGGACGAACAGCAACGACTGGTTATCTTGTCGGCGGGCAACACCGATCCACAATATAGACACCAATATCCCGACAATAACCTCACCGACGAGGTTCATGACCCCGGTCAATCCTGGAATGCGCTTACGGTCGGCGGATATACCGATAAAGCCTGGCTGGACACGGTTACCAATCCTGGGTGGTCACCACTAGCACCCCCAGGCGGCTTGGCTCCAGCCAGTTGCACATCCATGGATTGGCAGAAAACTTGGCCAATCAAACCGGACATTGTCATGGAAGCCGGTAACATGGCTACCAACCCCGCCTATGTGGAAGCCGATTACATTGATGATGCACTGCAATTGCTAACCACAGGCCACCAGTTTGCTTTGGGCAAACAGTTGGTTTCCTTTGGCGACACGAGTGCAGCTGCCGCTTTGGCCGCAAACTTGGCGGCAAAAGTACAAGCTTTATATCCAGACTATTGGCCTGAAACCATCAGAGCGCTACTGATTCATTCCGCCCAATGGACACCCGCTATGCAGGCGGTGTTTGCGCCGCTGACGACCCAGGACAAATATCGCCAACTCTTGCGATATTGCGGCTACGGCGTACCGGATGAAGAAACCTTGTTTTGGAGCGCACGTAACGAACTAACCCTGATCGCTCAAGACGTCATCCATCCTTACACGAAGGAGGGCAGTGAAGTTAAAACCCGTGACGTTAACTTGCACACGCTGCCATGGCCTGCAGAAATCTTGCGCGACTTGCCGCCAGAAACTCAAGTCAAAATGAAGGTCACTTTGTCGTACTTCATCGAACCGAATCCTGGCTCCAGAGGCTGGGTCAATAAATACCGCTATGCATCCCATGGCTTACGTTTCGATGTACGCCGGCCATTGGAAACACTGACCGAATTCAAACAGCGCATCAATCAAAAAGCCCGAGACGAAGAACACGCTTATAACGGTGCTAAGCCAGACAGCGGCGAATGGCTTTTGGGCGAGAAATTGCGCAGCTTGGGTTCCGTACATTCCGATACTTGGACAGGCCAAGCGGCGGAACTTGTCTTGCGTGGCTATATCGCCGTCTATCCGGTGGTGGGCTGGTGGAAAGAGCGAGCAAATTTGGAGCGTTGGGGGAAGTCAGCTCGTTATGCGTTGATTGTGAGCATTAAAACGCCTAATGTGGAAACGGACATTTATACGCCAATAGAAAACCAAATCAGCGTTTCAGTCCTAGTTTAGCCTAATCAATCTCCCCAATAGCTCGGCAGGCTGGGTAAAAACGTTGCTTAACATCACACTGAAACGACAAATATGGCCAATCCGCAACACATCGGACATCACCATGCGTCACCAGGATAAAATG
>NZ_JBYMAP010000282.1:0-4746 GCF_057766305.1 Methylomonas sp. BG-2
CATATCCCGATTTTTAGCGAATACTCCGCAAAGCTGGCCGATCTCGAAACAGCGTATGCCGAGAACCTGACGCGATTAACCGCCGCTCAGGAGCAGATCAAGGCGCTGGAGAAAGATAACTTGTCTTGCAGAAAGCGGTTGAAAAAACTGGCGAAACGCTATCTGAAGGCGCGCTATTTCGCCGATCACGACGACTTGACCGGCTTGCCGAACCGACGTTTGTTCGAAGACCGCCTGAAACAGGCCATCGCTCAGTCCCCTAGGCATCACAAACCCGTGGCGTTGCTGTTTCTGGATTTGGATAAATTCAAATACATCAACGACACCTTCGGGCACACCGTCGGCGACCGAATGTTACAGCAAGTGGCGGAGCGTTTGACGGCTTGCATTCGTCGCGGCGATACCGCTTGCCGCTACGGTGGCGACGAATTTATCGTGATGTTGCCAGAGATGGCCGGCCAGGACAGCGGCGACATCGTCATCGATAAAATTCGCAAGCAACTATCCATGCCGTACCGGATCGACGATCTGGACATCCAACTCACCATCAGTATCGGGATTGCCACTTATCCGGCCGGCCAGCAAAATATCGAAGAGTTGATCGTTCAAGCCGATGCGGACATGTACCGGGCTAAAAATGCGTGGGCCGGCTGCTGCGGTTCGGTTTGGCGCGCCAAACCGTAGCGCGCTAGTCCTGCGCGGCGGGTAGGTAGGCCTCGATTAATGCCAGTAAGCGTGCGGGCTCCAGCGGCTTGGAGAATGCTTTGCAATTCGGCAGCTGCTTGCCCAGCGTTTTGGTCAAAGCGGTGTTGCCGGTGACGATCAGCGCGGGTGATTCGACGCCGATCGCGGCACGAATCCGGCCTATCGTTTCGATACCGTCCAATCCCGGCAGTTGGTAATCGCTGACAATCAGGCTAGGCCGCAAGCCGTCGCCAATCGCTGCCATTGCCGCCTCGCCGTTTTGGGCGAAATGGCCACTGATGCCGTGCGCCTCGAACAGCATTTTTACCGCTTTGCAGATCGCCGGATCGTCGTCGATAAACAAGACATGGGCCGCGCTGTTATTGTTTGCTGTCGGCTTGGCGGGTTGGGTGTCGGCGGGCACTGGCAGTGTGGTACCTAACGGCACCTCCACCGAGAATACCGAGCCGACGCCCGGCTGCGAATCGACCGCCAGCTGCAAGCCGAGTATGTCGGCGATATGCTTGACAATCGCCAAGCCCAGCCCGAGACCGTTATCGCGGTGGCGCTCGGTATTGTCGACTTGGTAGTACGCCTCGAAAATATGTCCCACGCTATCGGGCGGAATGCCTATTCCGGTGTCTTCGACGGAGATGCGCGCCGTATTGTCGCTGCAGGCGCAGGAGACGTTGATTTGGCCGCGTTCGGTATATTTGATGGCGTTGGCGACAAGATTGCCGACGATGCGTTCCAGCAAGGCCGGATCGCTATGTATTACGCATTCCTCGTGCTGGTATGCCAGGCGCAGGCGTTTGATCTCGGCTTGCAGCACGGTCGACGCGGCGAGGCGGTCGAACAATTCCCGCAACGGAAAATCACGTTTGCTGGGTACGATAATGCCGCTTTCCAAGCGGGCAATGTCGAGCAGTGCGTCCAGGATCGAGCCCATCATCGCGATCGACTCGTGCAAGTCGTCACATATCGCCTTGCAATCGGACGCCTCCAGCCGCTTTGCCAGCACCGACAGGTACAAATCGGCCGATTGCAGCGGCTGGCGCAAATCGTGGCTGGCGGCATTTAAAAACCGGGTTTTGAATTCGTTGGCTTTTTCAGCAGTAACCAGCGCGTCTTTGAGCTCCCGGGTTCGGGCTTTCACCGCGGCTTCAAGATGCCTTTTGTTGCTGCGCAATTCGGCTTGGCTTTGTTTCAGCGCGGAAATATCCGAGACTACCGTCAGTACTGTCTCCTGCTCGCCGTTTTGCTTGTGTAAGATACAGATATATTGGTTGACCCAATGCACCCCGCCGGATTTGCAGACATAGCGGGCCTCGATCTGGAAAAAACGTACTTTGCCCGCGCTCAATTGCCGAAAGTTGTGCAGGTAGCTGTCGATATCGGCGGCATACATGACCTTTTTCAGCGGAAGCCGTTGCAGTTCTTCTCGGCTGTATCCCAGTAAATTGCAGTAAGCCGTATTGCAATCCAGCAGATTTCCACCCCGGTCTCTAACCGAAATCCCGACCAAGGCATTGTCGAAAACGCGGCGAAAATGTTCCTCGCTTTGCCGCAGGCTGGTTTCCGCCTGACAGCGCTTGATGAAATTGGCCGCCTGTTGCGCATAGATATCGAGCATGCTGGTTTCGAGTGTGTCCAAAACCCGCGGCGTCCGGAAATGGGTGGAGATCACGCCGATCGGTTGGCCTTCCCTGGACATGAGCGGCGTACTCTGCACGGCTCGGTAGCCGGCTCGGCGGGCGACCTCGCGGAACGGCGCGTAAAACGGATCTTGGTCGACGTCAGCGATCACTTGCCGCTGGCCGGTGCGTAATGCCAGTCCGCAAGCGGTCGGCGTTTCCGGCGACACGCTGCGAAAACAGTCCAGGAAATCCCGGCCAAAACCCTGTTGGCTGACGATTTGTAAATCGCCCTCGCGGCTTAACAATTGGATGTTACCCAGGTCGGCCTGTAGCATGCCCATGGTTGCCGTCAGCATTTCTTGCAACCCGTCCTCCAGGTTATTGGTTTGCCAGAGCCGGAAACAGGCCGTGCTCAGCAGCTCCAGCGTCTCCTCTTCCCGTTTTAGTTCGTGAATATCGGTACAGATGCCCAGCCATTCGCCGGCATCGCCCGTTATTTTTTGCAGGACGACGACCCGAATTTGCCACCAGCGGTAATTGTTTTCGAAGTTCAACAAGCGGCATTCGAGATTGAACGACGCTTGCTGGCGGATAGCCCGCTCCCAAGCCAGCATCACCCGCTGGCGGTCGTTCGGGTGGATCTGGGCGAACCATACTTCGTCCGGATGCGGTGGATTCGGACAATCCAGGTAAGTCAGCCATTGCGTATTGGCGTAGCTGATGACGCCCGCGCTATCGGCAATCCAAGCCATTTGCGGCATGGATTCGATCAGGCTGCGGAACAGCCGCTCGCTAGCAGTCAGGTTAAGGTAGCTCCGTTGCAAGTCCAACTCGATCTGCTTGAGCTGGTTGATGTCGATCACGATCACCATCAATTGCATCGGGTCGCCCGGCAGGGTGGAACCGTATTTTCGGACCCAGACCGGCTGGCCGGATTTGGCGATATAACGGTTTTCGATGACGAACGAAGCGATTTCACCGCCGAGTACTTGCCGGACCCGGGCCAGATTGGCCGCCAAGTCGTCGGGGTGGATCAGGCTCTGGAATTTGAGGCTTTGTAGTTCCGGTAACGAATAACCGGTGATCGTAGAGTAAGCGTTATTGCAATACTGAAAATGCCCGGCCAGATCGGTGATGGCGATGCCGGTAACCGCGTTGTCCAAGATTTTGCGGAAATGATCTTCGCTGTTTCGTAACTTGGTTTCGGCGTCCTTGCGCGCGGTGATGACTTCGGTGAACAAAATCGCGCCGCCGACGCTGCCGTCGTTGGCATACCAAGGACACATTTCCCATTTCACCCAATCGATCTCGCCGTCGGCGCGGACAAAAATGTCGTCGTCGGTACGCAACACCTCTCCGGCCAGGCAGCGGCGGTGGATCTCGCGCCAGCGTTCGGGAATATCCGGAAACACCTCGTAGTGGCTTAAGCCGATGATGTCGCGCCGATCCAGCCGGTAATCCTCCAGCCAGCGCCGGCTCGCCGCCAGATAGCGCATGTCCCGGTCGAACATGGCGATGGCAGACGGCGCGTGCGCCATGAACAGGCGGAAGCGCTCGTCGTTGAGTAGCGCTTGTTCGGCTTTTTTCAGATGGCTGATGTCGCGGACGGTGCAGACGATGATCGAGTCCGGCTCGGTTTGCAACGGACTCAAGCTGATTTCCACCGGAAATTCGCGGCCGGATTTGTGCAAGCCCCACAGATTCAGGCCGCTTCCCATGCGTCTGACCTTGGGTTCCGCCATGTAAGATTGCCGCTGTTGCTGGTGCATGGCGCGGAAACGTTGCGGTAGTAGCTGGTCGATATCCAGCGTTTCCAATTCGGTGGCAGAGTAGCCGAACAGGGTTTCGACTTCGCGATTGGCGAACACAATTCGATGTTGTCCGTCGACTAGCAGCGTTGCATCCGGCAAGGTATCGATAAAATTTTTGAAAGGTGTCAGTACCGAAACAGGCTGGGTCATGGTAACACCGGCCGCCAGAAGTTACGCCTGGGGCGCGCGGAAAGTAAGAGGTTGGCCGGCTACGGTTCCGAGCGGTCGCCGGAAGCCAGACCGGATTCCGTAGCCAGTTTGACCAAATCGAGCAGATTTGTCGAGCCGGTCTTTTGCATCAGGCTGCTTTTATGCTTTTCTACGGTACGGTGACTGATATTCAAACCGCGGGCGATTTCTTTGGCGCTGGCACCGTTGACCACCAACTGCATGACTTCCCGTTCGCGCCGCGTCAGGTGCTCCACTCGCTGGCGGGCTTGTTGCCGGCGGTCGGCCAGGTCGAGCATCTGTTCGGATTTCGCCAGGGCCGAATGCACGGCGAGCAACAGTTTTTCCCGGGTCACCGGTTTGACCAGATAATCCTCGGCGCCTGATTTGATCGCTCTGACGCTGGCAGGAAATTCGCCGTGTCCGGTCAGAATGATCACCGGTAG
>NZ_JBYMAP010000283.1:0-4640 GCF_057766305.1 Methylomonas sp. BG-2
GCTGATAACTAAATCCAGGCCATCTTCATCAAGTTGATTCAATAGATTGCATTCACTGTCGACGACTAATTCCAGTTCTATATGTGGTCGTTCTTGCTGAAAGTCAGCGAAGAATGGACTTAAATGGTGTGCGGCAATTGTCGTCATCACGCCGATGCGAAGCGGCACAGTATTTAAGCGGCTGAAATGCACAGCCTCTGCTTTGACAGCTTGCGTCTTGCGCACTATTTCGCGTATGGAAGGTTCGATCAAACGTCCTAAAGCCGTCAACCGGCATCCGCTGCGGTCTCGGCTAAATAGCTCACCGCCAAGTTCATCTTCCAATTTCTTAATTGCTTGGGTCAGCGAGGGTTGGGCCACATAGGTTGCCTGTGCAGCACGAGTGAATGAACCTTTATCGCAGACGGCCAGAAAATAGCGAATTTGTTGCATTTCCACGGCTTGCCTCTTTTTTTGAATAGGAAAAACCTATTATTTCATAGAAAATTGGTATTTTACAATTAACCTAACTCATTATTTAATATGAATACACAATCACATAAATATTCATTATTCTTATGAAAACAGCAAAATTAATCGTAATGTACCCTACGCCAACAGATTTAAAAACTTTTGAACGTCGTTATGCTGATGAGCATGTGCCGATGGCTGTCGAAAAGCTGGCCGGCAAAACACGATTTGTCGCCTCATTGATTCTTTCCAATGTAGACAAATCTGCAGCGCAGTTTCATCGAATTGCCGAGGTTTATTTTCCATCCCTCGCCGAATTAAAGGCTTGTCTGAATTCACCAGGCGGTCAAGAAACAGCTCAGCATGCCGTTGAGATTTCTAGCGGTGGTGAGCCGTTGTTTCTGATCTCCGAGGTGGAAACCTTTGATTTCTAATCCGACCCTCGGATTTAACATAATCACTGTGGAGGCAAATCAATGCCTAACTCTATCAACAAACTAAAAAAGGCGGCTTATAAGCGCATTAGGTGGATGGGTCTGCTGCCTGTTGTCTTTTGGGTCGGATTAATGCCAACTATTGCCCAAGCGCATCGAGGTGCGCCTGACGAGGCCGATGCTTGCGTTACGAGGGTTGGTTTTGAACGAGTCCATTTCACGGCCTATACCCCGACTCTGTCAGGGGATCGGGAATATTGCAGCATCATTCCCGAAACCGGCCCAACTAATTTGGTGTTCGACTACGAAGGTAAAAGTCTGCGCAATGTCAGCGTGGAATTCGAAATCACCAAAGAACCTGAAGGGCAAAGGGTTTTTTATCAGCAGCCGAAAAAAGTTAAAAACGGTACTTTCGATAGTACGGTCGATTTTAGTCAATATGGTGCTGGTAATTATTTGGCACACATCGCTATTGTCGACAAGGATAAGCGTCTTGATACTCATATTCCGTTCTCTGTTGGCCTGAAATCGGTTCCGGGAAAAGGCTATATGCTGCAGATTGTGATGATCGGAAGCTTGTTGTTGCTGGCTTTTATAGTAATGAAGTTGGCGAATAAGGAAGCGCCCAATCACTCACCTGGGGCATGAGCGAATGGTACAGGCGAGTCAAACGTACTTAGGGGGAATATGACTATGAATATGGCTCAATTAAAGGTTTTTCTTTTAAGAACCAATTCTTGGCAGAAAGTGCTATTCGGGTTACCGATATTAGTAATGGTTGTCATGCTTTTGATGGATCATAGCGGCGACTCGGCAGAATTAGGGCAGGCCGTGTATCGGCCTGAGATGCTGCAACGTCTTTGCAAAGCCAATCAACTCAGTGGAGACGCTGGAGAGACTTATGGCGAAGAAACCGAAAACGGCATCAAATACAATGTCCGCACACCAGCCAATTATGATGCATCCGTTGCTCACCCACTATTACTGGTATTTTCTCCGGCGGGATCGAATCGGGCTAAAACCGAAAAAACAACTGGGTTCACTTTTCCTGCTACCCAAGCCGGTTTCATCGTGGCCTATGCGGATCATCCGGAATTATCGCCCAGCACTACCGTAGAATTAGGCACCATTCCCAGTTTAATGGCTAAAAAGTGGTGTATTGATGAAAAACAAGTCTATGTTACCGGACATTCCGATGGAGGGACTTCGGCGATGGCATTAGCGTTTATGACTGGCACACGGCACATCCCACGCGCCATTGCGCCGAGCGCAGCAGGGGTTGCATATGATGATTTACGTGACCGTAAATGCCCTGAACCCTTGCCGGTTATGGTTATGCACAGTAGTAAGGATCGCCTGTTTCCTGGTTATGGTCAGCAAGCGGTGGGTTGGTGGGCGGCTTGTAATAAATGTGATCCTATTCCGGATAAAATCGCAAATGGTTGCTCCTCTTATTCAGGGTGTGCCGGGGGCGTAAAAACGTTGTATTGTGAAGGTGATAAAATCCATTCACATTGGCCCGAGCGAAGTCAGGATATCATCGAGTTTTTCGTTTCAGCGACTCAAGTTAGCCCACGGGCAAAGTGAAATTGGCTCTATATGAATCGTAGTGGATACAAAGGTAAACCCGAAAGCAAACGGGTGATCCGGATTCCATCTCGGGTCTGCTCCTTTTAGTGGCTGAACAGTTGGTTGGCAACCAACCCGGACGCGTTGAGCCTAGAGCCATCAAACGACGACCCAAACCGTAGTCGAATACCGGACAGCCGATTGGTTTACATGATGCCTTAATTATTAAAACTGGATAGCCACTCCGAGCGGCGGGTTTTGGCCGTACCCAGGCGTTCAAAATCTGTTTGAGTTTTCGGAAGTGATGGTGGTTTTGAAGTTGGAATCAGTGGCAGCTTTGATCGGAATCCACACTGTTCCATCCCGGACTCAGGTTGCTATCTTAATACTCGTTGGCCACCATAAGAATCCGATCCACCCAATAAAACACCCTGGACTCGACGTTCGGAGCAGAGCACGCCACGGCGGTTTCCATCACCGCTCCGCCGTCACCGTCGGTCACCGACCATTGCGCTACTCCGGCGCCGTAAACCAACTCGATTCTAAGCCAGGGATACTGTGCGGAGAGGGGTAACAGATCAGACACCACCGCCGCCAATAGTCCGGTTAAGTCGGTCGTTTCGATCCAGGCTTTTACGCCGGCGGTGACCCGCACAGGTTGGAAGTTGCCGACACAAAACCATCCGCCGTCGTCCGGCGCGGAATGCAGCGTTACCACGCCGATGATCGTATCGGTCCTCATACCTCGCACAAGGCCGGTTGCAGGGGATCCCAGATCAGCGACGGGGTTCGGCTCTCGGCGATGATGTCACGCAGCGCGGCGGTTGATTCTTCGTGGGCAGCGGTGTCGACCACGTAGACCGCGCTAGGCGTGTCGGTATCCACCAGCACCGCCGCCGCCAGCGGTTTTGATCTGGCCAGGTTGTAGCGCAAACATTTGCTGAATGAGCGGCCCTCCGCCACCAAATACTCGATTAGGGCCAATTCGTCGGCAGTTTCGAACGGAATCCATTGCGACGAGACATTCATCAGACTGAGCTGGTCGATTTCCGGATAGCCACCCAGACGAATCGAGAACGTGGCAATGACCATCAGACGGCTGGCCTCATTGCCCCGCCACAACAACCATTCCGTATCGAACTGCTTGAGTACGCGCTTGTAGGTCTGATCGCTCAGATAGAACGGGTACTCCGGCAGGTGTTTGATGATGAGCTTTTGCCCGAATCGGGCCGGCTTGACCTCCTTGAGTTC
The DNA here is from genome assembly GCF_057766305.1 of Methylomonas sp. BG-2. Classification (NCBI taxonomy): domain Bacteria; kingdom Pseudomonadati; phylum Pseudomonadota; class Gammaproteobacteria; order Methylococcales; family Methylococcaceae; genus Methylomonas; species Methylomonas sp. BG-2. The sequence continues at coordinate 3,705 of NZ_JBYMAP010000283.1, forward strand.
GCCGATCAGCACACGAAAGCGGTTGAGGTTGTCCGAATACGCCAAGTCCTTGGCGATTCGGGCGTTAATCTCGTCCTTTTTGTCCAGGCTGAAGGTTTCCGGGATAAACACCAACCGATCCAAGGCCGTCGTTTTGGCGACTTTGCCGGCACAGGCTTCGAGTAGGGCTTTGCGCAGCCCATACCAATTGCGCCGGGAATCCGCCGCCGGCGTCCAGCGCTGCCAACCGCTTTGTTCCCACAGATAATGCAGCAAACCGCGCAGGCCGAGCTTGGCCTCGGACGCCTTGATGCTGGTCGGCTTGGTCGCTTCCTCGCCCTCGACAGGCGCGACCGGCATTCGGCTTTTACCTGGCGCCAAACGAAAATCGAATTTCAATTGGGTGATGCCGGTATCGAGATTGTCCTTAATAGCCGATCCGTATACCTGGCCCAGACCGGACAATTCCGCCGGCGGTTCGTAAGAATCACAACCCGGATGATGCCGCTCGCCGGAATTGGGCATCCGTTTCAACCAATAGCGGTCGTAGGCAAAGGCAATATACAGCTCGACACCCTGAGCGGTGCATAAACACAACGGCCGTTGTTGGTTGGCGTAGGCCTGTTTCAAGATCGTCTGGAGGTGGCCGTGGTCCTCGGTGAATTCGATCGTTCCGACGCGATAATGACTCATGGTGCTTCCTCAATGATCGAACGGTCGGCAGCGTCATCGGCGTAGTGGCCGGTACCGCACACCGGGCAAGCGACATCCGGATGGTGGTAACCGGGATCGCAAAAAAGGGGTTTGACTCGACGGATCTTGAAGGGCTGGGTCTCGCAGGCCGATTCGGTCTCGGCGCCAGTCTGTTTAGCATGTTCCATTGGGCTCATCGAACCGTTCCTCGAGGCCGTCGATAGAGGTGCATCCCATGAAACATGGGATGCGTTGGTAAGTTAT
>NZ_JBYMAP010000284.1:0-4631 GCF_057766305.1 Methylomonas sp. BG-2
TAGTAGGTGAGGTGTTTAACAATTGGCCCGCGACGTCGGAAAAATTCGGTTCATGTCCCACCAGCCAGACATCGTTGGTTTCTTCGGCGAGTTTGGCTAGTTCTCGAAGTAACGTTTGAGTGTCGTTGTCCCCTGCTAGCCAAGGTACGGTTCGCGGCGTGGCACAGCCGGTCAGATTCGCATGCAGCAGTTTGGCGCTTTGTTGCGCCCTCGCCAATGGACTGGCGTAGAGACAGCCCGGCAACAGGTGATTGCGGAGACAGAATCGCGCCAGACGTTTGATTTGTTTCTCGCCCTTTTCGGTGAGGTGGCGGTCCGCGTCGGCGATGCCGATGCGCTGGGGTTCGGCGTCCGCGTGTCTAACTAAGGTGATAATCATAGTGTTCCGGTTTGTTTATGCGGAGGTTGGGTATGCGCTGTTTAGCAGGGCGCGGGTCGGCTCGGGAAACCTTGGGTAAAAGACTAGTCGAGGTCCGCGGCGTTTCTATAGGGTAATCTTGACTAAATTACTGGGTATAGCCATAATCGTTAACCTATTTTGTAGTCACTGTTGAGTCTAAATTATGGCTGATGCGATTGTATTTACCGATAGTGCCGCGCACAAGGTTGCCGGCCTGATCCAGGAAGAGGGTAATGATAACCTCAAGTTGCGGGTCTATATCTCCGGCGGTGGTTGTTCGGGGTTTCAATATGGTTTTACGTTTGATGAAGACGTCAACGAAGACGATACCCAAATCGAGAAGGACGGCGTCACGGTGTTGATCGATTCGATGAGTATTCAGTATTTGCAAGGCGCCGAGATCGACTATAAGGAAGATTTGTCGGGATCGCAATTCGTCATTCGCAATCCTAACGCCACGACCACTTGCGGTTGCGGGTCGTCGTTTTCCGCTTAAGCGGTCTTGCCAAGATAAATTCCACCCAGCGTCACCGGCCTTTTCGCGCCGGTGACGCTGGGTAAATTGCCTGCTTGGTTTTGTAAGGTTCGTTTCGCCAACCAAGCGAAGGCCATCGCTTCGACGCAATCCGGGTCGATGCCAAATCTCGCGGTCGATTCGACCGGTATCTTTAGCGCGTTTTCCAGCAAGCCGATCAAGTGGTGGTTATGCGTTCCGCCACCGCAAACCAGTACTTGCCCAGTTTCGCCTGTCCAAGCGCGGATCGCGGCGGTGATCGAGTCAGCGGTGAATTGACAGAGCGTGGCTTGCACGTCTTGCGGCGGTAAGTCGGCGAATGGTGCGAGTTTTTCGGTTAGCCAAGCGCCTGAGAAGTATTCCCGGCCGGTACTTTTCGGGGGCGGCAAGCGGAAATATCGATCATCCAACAAGGCGGCGAGTAAATTCGTGTCAACCTTGCCGGTCGCGGCCCAGGCGCCGCCGGCGTCGTAGGCTAGTTGGCGTTGCCGTTGGCACCACCAGTCCATCAGGCCGTTGCCGGGGCCGGTGTCGAAACCGATTACCGGTTGGTCGTTCAAAACCGTGAGGTTGGCGATGCCGCCGATATTGAGAATTACGCGAGCCTGTGCCGAGTCTGCGAACACCGCGCTGTGAAACGCCGGTACTAATGGTGCGCCCTGACCGCCGGCCGCGATGTCGCGACGGCGTAGATCGGCGACTGTCGTGATGCCGGTGCGTTCGGCAATCACGTTGGGGTCGCCGATTTGCAGTGTAAAGCCGTAAGGCGGCGCCGGCGCGTGGTAAACCGTTTGGCCGTGACTGCCGATTGCGTTGACGCTGGTCGCGTCTAGGTTGGCTTTCGCCAGCAAGGCTAAGGCGGCGTCGGCGAATAATGCGCCGAGTTTATGATCGAGTTCGCCGTAGTCTGTTAATCTCACCGCTTGATCGGGTTGGCTGAGCCGATAAACCGCGTCGCGTAGCTCGTCGCCGAAGGGCTGGTAATGGAATTCGACCAGGCGTACCTCGTTGTCGCTGAAATCGACCAGAGCAGCGTCGATGCCGTCGACGCTGGTTCCGGAAATCATGCCAATATAGAGGTCGGGCATCGGTCTAATTTTGGGCGAGCCGAGCTTCACCTTTGGCTTGCGTAAGTTGGGCAACCAGGGATTGGGTTTGCGCCTTGAATTTGGCGAGTATCGCGGCGTCCATCGGGAGGGAATGCGGCAGCTTGACGGTGAGCGGATTGACGTGTTCGCCATTGATCCTGAATTCGTAGTGCAAATGTGGGCCGGTTGCTAAACCGGTACTGCCCACATAGCCGATAACCTCGCCCTGTTTGACGGAATTGCCGGTTTTCAAACCCGGCTTAAAGCCGGACAAATGGGCGTATAGCGTCGAATATTTTTGGCCGTGTTCGATTTCCACTACATTGCCGTAGCCGTTTTTGTCGCCTTTGAAAATGACCTTGCCGTCTCCGGTGGTCTTAACAGGCGTGCCGGTCGCGGCTGAATAATCGACACCCTTGTGGGCGCGTATCGTGTTCAGGATGGGGTGTTTGCGATGCAAATCGAAGTGTGAGCTGATTTTGGCGAAATCCATCGGCGTTTGTAGGAAGGCTTTGCGCAGCGCGTTACCGTCAGGCGTGTAGTAACCGGCATTGCCTTGGTTGTCCTCGAAGCGTACCGCGGTGTAGACCTTGCCTTGGTTGACGAATTCGACCGAGAGAATGTCGCCGCTGTCGAATTCCTTACCATCCACGAAGAGTTTTTCGTAAACCACGGTGAATTGATCCCCCTCGCGCAAATTTAAGGCGAAGTCGATGTCCCAGGCGAAAATGTCCGCCAGTTTTAAGATCAGTTTTTCTGGCAGTCCGGCTTTAGTGCCGTCTTCGAATAAAGAGGCATGGATAGTCGCTTTGGCGCTGGCGATTTGGTAATCAACTTTTTTGCTGAGCAGTTCGACATCGAATTCGTCGTCGTGCCGGGTTGCAATCAGGGTTTCGAAAGGGGTTTTCGCGTAGGTGAGTCGTTCCAGCTCGCCATCGGCGTTTAGGGTGGCAACCACATCGTTGCCGGGTGCGACATCCGCGAATTGCTTGCCGGTGGCGTTGGCATGGACGATTTTATGCAGGTCCTCGCGGCTCAAGTGCAAGTCGGAGAAAATCGATGACAGGCTTTCGCCGGAGCGGACGGTATGTTCGAGTTCTTCCGTAACGTCCAAAGGCTGCAAGGGGGGCGGCTCGACGTAGTTGGTATATTGATTGATTTTTGCGGAGATTAGGGCTTCTTGTTCGAGTGTCCTTTTGTCTTCGAAGGTTCTATGCGGTATTAATCCGTAACTTGCGCCGGCGGCAACAACGGTGTAGGCGCCGAGCAGCGCCGACTTGAGTATTCTGTTCTGCACAGTAATCACTTTTCATTGTTTGTCGAGCGTCTCATTGTAGGCAATTTCGTCGTTTACCGCCATAAACCGGCAATTTTTATCCTTACGTACAATTGCATCATATAATGCGCCCCCAAACTTTAAGGCTACCGGGAGGGAAAATTGTTGCAGGAAACTTTGGCTCAACTGCGTTACGGCGCTGACGAAATTTTGCTGGAAGCGGATTTGCTGAAAAAACTGGAAGAGGGGCGGCCATTGACGGTCAAGGCCGGATTTGACCCTACCGCGCCGGATTTACATCTTGGCCATACCGTGCTGATCAACAAGCTCAAACAGTTCCAGGATGCCGGGCACAACGTTCAATTTTTGATCGGCGATTTTACCGCGATGATCGGTGATCCCACCGGCAAGAACGTTACGCGGAAGCCTTTAAGCCGAGAAGAGGTGGTGGAGAACGCCAAGACTTATCAGGCCCAGGTTTTTAAAATTCTCGATCCCGAAAAAACCGTAGTTAAGTTCAACTCATCCTGGATGGGAGCAATGACCAGCGCCGAGTTGATTCAATTGGCAGCCAAGCATACTGTGGCGCGAATGCTGGAGAGGGACGATTTCAGCAAACGTTACAAGGGCGGGCAGGCGATTGCTATCCATGAATTCCTTTACCCGTTGCTCCAAGGCTACGATTCAGTAGTGATGAAGGCGGACGTTGAGCTGGGAGGCACGGACCAAAAATTCAATTTGTTGGTAGGGCGCCAGTTGCAGGAGATTTATGGACAAAAGCCGCAGGTGGTGTTGACGATGCCTATTCTGGAGGGTTTGGATGGTGTGCAGAAAATGTCCAAATCCCTGAATAACTATATCGGCATAGCGGATACTTCGGGCGACATGTTTGGCAAGTTGATGTCGATTTCCGACGACTTGATGTGGCGTTATTTCAAGCTATTGAGTTTTCGGCCGATGGCGGAAATCGAATCGAGACGGCAAGCCTGCGTCGCCGGGGAGAACCCGCGTCATCACAAGGTCGCTCTGGCGCAGGAAATCGTCGAAAGGTTTCATGGGGCTGCGGCGGCGGTCTCCGCATTGGAAGCTTTCGAGGCCCGGTTTCAACGCGGCGCGTTGCCTGATGATATCCAGACGGTGGGGTTGGCGGTCGAAACGGCCGGCATTCCAATTGCCAATTTGTTGAAAAACGCTGGTTTGGTCGATAGTACTTCCGAGGCAATGCGTCTAATCAAACAGGGTGCCGTAAAAATCGACGGAGAAAAATTAGAAGATGCTAAAGCCGTTATTCCGGCCGACACCCGACATGTTTATCAAGTCGGCAAGCGTAAGTTTGCGCGCGTTGAATTAACG
>NZ_JBYMAP010000285.1:0-4614 GCF_057766305.1 Methylomonas sp. BG-2
GGGTTCGATTGGCCGTTGTCGTTTGCCAGTGCGCAATGTCGGCATTTCCGGTAAGTTAAGGGCCTTTGTCAAAGAGTCTGCATGGGAGAGTTTTGTTGAGCGGTCAGCTTGATTCTGAAAATAGAGCTTTTAAATCGACAGCCGAGCAAAATTCGGCGAATGATAGGAAACATCGCGGGCCGGCTGAGGTGTTGCAACCCGGTCTTGGTGTGTTGCATTTGCTGGCTCTCGGTGTGGGTGCCATCGTTGGTACCGGGATTTTGACGTTGATCGGTGTTGGTGCCGCAAAGGCGGGGCCGGCGGTTATCGTCGCCTTCGGTTTCGCCGGTCTGGTTTGCGCCTGTGCGGCGCTGGCTTACGCGGAAATGGCGACCGCAATTCCCAAGGCTGGCGGAGCTTACACTTACGCGCGTGTTGTCATCGGTGAAACCGCCGGCTGGCTAGTGGGTTGGAGTCTGATTCTGGAATATTCGCTGGTGGTCAGCGCGGTCGCGGTGGGCTGGTCTGGTTACGCCGCGCCGATTTTGCAGGACTGGCCGGGTGTTTCGGCTACTTGGCTGGTGGCGCCGGCGCTGGGCGGTGTTGTCAATTTACCTGCCGTCGCAATCATTACGGCGGTTGCGGGCTTGTTGACGCTTGGCACCAAGGAAAGCGCGACCTGTAACGCGTGGTTGGTGGTGTTAAAAATCGGCGCCTTGCTGTTGTTTGTAGCGCTGGCCGCCCGCGGTTTCGATGCGAACCATTTGCAGCCGTTCATGCCCTACGGCTTCGTGAAAACGGTCGGCGCGGACGGTGTCGAACGCGGCGTGATGGTGGCCGCCGCGATTATTTTTTTCGCGTTTTACGGTTTCGATGCCATTGCGACCGCCGCCGAGGAAACCCGCCATCCCGACCGCGATTTGGCGGTCGGGATCATCGGTTCCATGCTGATTTGCGTGGCGATTTATATCGCGGTGGCGTTGACCGCGTTGGGCGCGCTGGACTATCGCCGGTTTGCCGACAGTGCCGAACCCTTGGCACTGGTACTGCGGGAGCTGGGTTCGCCATTCGCCGCGAAATGCTTGGCGTTTACGGCGGTGCTGGCGTTGCCTACCGTGATTTTGGCCTTTTTCTACGGCCAAAGCCGGATTTTCTTTGCTATGGCCCGCGACGGGCTGTTGCCGAACGGATTGGCGCGGCTGTCGCGACGCGGTACACCGGTGCGTACGACTTGGTTTACCGCCGCGCTGGTCGGCGGCGTCGCCGGCGTTTGTCCGTTGGCGGACATTGCTGCGTTGGCCAATGCCGGTACTTTGCTGGCTTTCGCCGCGGTTGCTCTGTGCATGCTGATTGCCCGCCGCCGAGGGCTTTACGCCGTTCGCAAGTTCAACGCGCCGTGGCCGTGGTTGACGGCGCCCGTCACAATCCTCGGATGCGCCTATTTATTCACCAGTTTGCCGACTAAAACGCAACTGGGTTTTTTCATTTGGAACGGCTTGGGCTTGCTGATTTATCTGGGCTTTCACCGAGATCGCATCGTTAGGTTAGGGTGACCTCGGTGACCTAATTCGCTAGCCTGGGCCGCGAGCGCCGCTAAAATAACGGCCTTGCAATTGGCAGGGGCACGGTATAATACGCTTTTGTTTCCTTTCTTCCGAAAGCAATGGCGCAATACATATTTTCGATGAACCGGGTCGGCAAAGTCGTGCCGCCGAAAAAGTACATCCTCAAGGATATCTCGTTATCGTTCTTTCCGGGCGCTAAAATCGGTGTCTTGGGTTTGAACGGTTCGGGTAAATCGACACTGCTGAGAATCATGGCCGGCGTGGATAAGGAAATCGAAGGCGAGGCGATTCCGCTGAAAGGCATCAACATCGGCTACTTGCCGCAGGAGCCGCAGCTCGATCCCAGCAAAACCGTGCGCGGCAATATTGAGGAAGCCGTGCAACACATCAAGGACGCATTGGCCAAACTAGATGCGGTCTATGCCGCCTACGCCGATCCGGATGCCGATTTCGACAAGTTGGCCGCCGAACAAGCTCATCTGGAAGACGTGATTAATGCCTGCGACGGTCACAATTTGGATCGGACCTTGGAAATTGCCGCAGATGCTTTGCGTTTGCCGGATTGGGACGCCGACGTCAATAAATTGTCCGGGGGCGAGAAGCGTCGCGTGGCTTTATGCCGGCTGCTGCTGTCCAAGCCCGACATGTTGTTGCTCGACGAGCCGACCAACCACTTGGACGCCGAGTCGGTCGCCTGGTTGGAGCGCTTCCTGCACGACTATACTGGCACCGTGGTCGCGGTGACTCACGACCGATACTTCCTCGATAATGTCGCCGGCTGGATTTTGGAGCTGGATCGCGGCATGGGCATTCCTTGGGAAGGCAATTATTCGTCGTGGCTGGAACAAAAGGAAAAACGCCTGGAGCTGGAGGATAAACAAGAATCTTCCCGGCAGAAAGCGATGAAAGCCGAGCTGGAATGGGTGCGTTCCAATCCCAAGGGTCGCCACGCCAAGAGCAAGGCGAGGTTGGCGCGTTTCGAGGAATTGTCTTCGGTCGAGGTGCAAAAACGCAACGAGACTCAAGAGATCTATATTCCGCCCGGACCGCGACTGGGCGATGTGGTCATTGAAGCCGAAAACGTCGGCAAGGGTTTCGGCGACCGTTTGCTGATCAACGATTTGAGTTTCAAGTTGCCGCCTGGCGGGATCGTCGGCATTATTGGTCCGAACGGGGCGGGTAAGACTACGCTGTTCAGGATGATGGCCGGTTTCGAGAAACCCGATTCCGGCACGTTTACGATGGGTCAGACGGTTCAATTGTCCTATGTCGAACAGTTTCGAGACAACATGGACGATAACAAGACGGTTTGGCAAGAGATTTCCGACGGTCTGGACATGATTACGGTCGGCAAATACGAAACGCCGTCCAGGGCATATTGCGGGCGCTTTAATTTCAAGGGCGCCGATCAACAAAAACGCATCGGCGATCTGTCCGGCGGCGAACGCAACCGGGTGCATCTGGCCAAATTGCTTAAAAGCGGCGGCAATGTATTGCTGCTTGACGAGCCGACCAACGATTTGGACGTCGAGACCTTGCGGGCGCTGGAGGAAGCCTTGTTGGCTTTTCCCGGCTGCGCGGTGGTGATCTCGCATGATCGCTGGTTTTTGGATCGCGTCGCGACCCATATGTTGGCGTTCGAGGGCGACAGCGAGGTGGTTTGGTTCGAGGGCAATTATGCCGACTACGAAGCCGACCGGCATCGTCGCCTGGGTATCGATGCCGATACGCCGCATCGGATCAAATACAAAAAAATCGGCTAAGCTGAACTTAAGCGTCCGTGCTTACTCTCATGGCGCGGACGGCAATTTTGCTAACAGGTAATTTTGGTCTTTTTTTGACAGGGTCGTACCAATGGCCCGATTAGGGTTTATGTTTATTCGCGTGCCGCGTGTTGAAAATCGCGGATGTAGCGGGTAATGTATTATCAGCACACCGAACAATAATAAGGAGAAATAGGATGTCGAAAGCACAAAACTTGCAGGATAATTTTTTGAATGCCCTGAGAAAAGAACACACTCCGGTGTCGATTTTCTTGGTTAACGGTATCAAGCTGCAAGGCCGTGTCGATTCTTTCGATCAATACGTGGTCATGCTTAAGAATACCGTGAATCAAATGGTTTATAAGCACGCCATATCCACCATCGTTCCCGGTAAAAACGTCAATATGCACCGCGAGCCGGAAGTTAGTGACGACAATTAAGGGGTGTTTTTTTGTTTGAACGTCCCGACGCGGGTGAACGGGCAATACTCGTTCACCTGAATTTGCAAGTCGGACAAGAAGATCTCGACGAGCTAAAGGAACTGACCAAATCCGCCGGCGCCCAACCGATACACGTGGTGACCGGCAGTCGGCATCGACCTGATCCGAAGTATTTTGTCGGTATCGGCAAACTGGATGAAATCAAGTCCGCGATCGTCGACGTTCAAGCCGATATCGTCATCGTCAATCATCCGCTGTCGCCGAGTCAGGAACGCAATCTTGAGAAAGCCCTGGAAGTGCGGGTCGTCGATAGGAATGGCCTGATTCTGGATATTTTCGCTCAGCGCGCCCAGACCTTCGAAGGCAAGCTGCAGGTCGAACTTGCCCAACTCAAACATTTGTCCACGCGCTTGATACGCGGGTGGACCCATCTGGAGCGGCAAAAAGGCGGTATCGGCTTGCGCGGCCCCGGCGAAACCCAATTGGAGACCGATCGGCGGTTGTTGGGCGTTCGCATCAAGCAAATTCAACAGCGTCTGGAAAAAGTCGAGAAGCAGCGCCACCAAGGCCGCAGTAAACGCAAGAAGGCCGAGATCCCGGCCGTGTCTCTCGTTGGCTACACCAATGCCGGTAAATCAACCTTGTTCAATACCTTGACCGGTGCCGGTATTTACGCGGCCGATCAGTTGTTCGCGACTCTAGACCCAACCTTACGGCAATTGTCGCTGACCAACGGTAACGACATTATCTTGGCGGACACGGTGGGTTTTATTCGCCATCTACCGCACGAATTGGTGGCTGCTTTTCGCTCGACTTTGCAGGAAGCCAGCGAGGCCGACTTGTTGTTGCACGTGATAGACGCCCATG
>NZ_JBYMAP010000286.1:0-4541 GCF_057766305.1 Methylomonas sp. BG-2
TCGGAAGTGTTGCCGAATCTTTGCCGACTCGGCAGTTGCCCGGCCTGGAAACCCTCGATTGCCAAGCTTTCAGCCGCAAAAGCGGGAGGAGCGGCTTTCGCGAGCGCCGCGCTCGAGAAGCACGCGGTCAGCATAAAGGCCGCAATCAGCATCGCCAGTTTGGCGACTAGGAAGCCAGCGCCGTGCAACAGCAAGGTCGCCAACATGAAACCGGCGGTATAGGACAATAAACTCGCAGAAGCGGAAATTTCCTGACCGTGAGCCAGTCCGTGGAAGAAGGCAAAAAACGCCACGATGGCCAAGTTGGCGGTCGCGCCGTAACTGGCTCGCCGCCCGATCAGCAGCGCGAATACCGCGCAAGACAGCAGGATTAGCCCTTCCATGCTGGGAATCGCGAGTCCGGCCGCGCCGGCCAAGCCACCCAAACTCATCACGCCGACGAAGACCGACGGCAACATCCAAATGGCGCGCCCGCGCAATTGCGCGGCCCAAATACCGACGGCCAGCATCGTCACCAAGTGATCCCAGCCCTTCAAGGGATGGTTGAAGCCGTTACTCCAGCCGCCGATGTCGGTGCCGACGTGCTGCGCCCCCCAATAAACCAAGCCCGCCGCCGACAACAAACCCAACACCAACCAGCGCGCGAGCGCGGGGCGCTGGGGATGGGCGGCGGTTAGGCGGGTAGCGGGCAACATCGGTGAATACTCGACTAGCGGTTAAAGCTTAAAAAATTCCTGTAGGATGAATTGACAATCTATCACACGAAAGATCATACTGGTTTCTTAATATGAATTTTAAAAAAAACATCCTATCAATACGGTAATCGAATTTTGCTGCTCGATTTACGCACCGCGCAAATAATCCGCGCTCAACTATGCGGATGGAAATGGGTATGGGATTGCCCGTGGTGGCTATGTTGATGCTGCAACGCGGCCAGCTTGACCGGCACCAAGTTCAGCGCGCTGTGCCGAACGCCGGTTTCGGCGGAGAGTTTGTCGGCGAATCCGCGGATGCGCTGGGTCAAGCCGCGCAAAAACAAAGTCTCCAGACAATCGTCGTGGTCCAGATGGACATGCATCGACGACACCACCAGATCGTGGGCCTCGTGTTGATGATTAGTCAGCCGTTCGGCCAGATTCCGCTCGTGATGGTTGTAAACGTAGGAGAGCGTGGCGATGCTGTAGATCGCTTCATCTTCGGCCAGGCGCTTGGTTTCGATTTCCTTGCGCAACAAATCGCGCACGGCTTCGGAGCGGTTGGAGTAACCGCGAGCACCGATCCATTGATCGAATTCGACGGCCAATTCGTCGCTCAGAGAGATAGTAAATCGTTCCACGGCCGGCCCCCGTCGTTATTATTATTGAAAACCCGCGATTATAACCCAAGCCGAGCGGCGCCCGATCGGCAACCGGAAACTCGCCGGCCTGGTATCGCAAACGGAGCCTGAATGTCCGACGCCCCCTATACTCTCGACCATTTCAGCAAGCTCCTGATCCGCGGCCAAGTGGCGATTGCACTGCTACTGCTGCTGCTGCTACCCGCCGCCAACTTTTTTTATCCCACCGCGTACAGTTTGAAGGCCGGCCTGCACGGCGTCTGCGCGATCCTGGCGGTCGTCGCCGGCACCTATCTCACCCACCGCGCGCTGCCGTTGGTCCGAGGACTGCCGGTCGATCTGACCTCGCTGCGGCGTTGGCTGTTGACGGCCACGTTGCTCAATCTGGCCGGCGCGATCAGCGGCAACTGGATCTACATGCGCTATCGCGGCCAGCACGGTCCGCGCGACTGGATACTGCAGCAGGTACCGGCCTTTCATAACGTGCTGATGGAATTCAAGGAATTCATCTCGCTGTTTCCGTTTCCGCTGATGCTGTCGGCCACCTTCCTGCTGTATTACTACGGCCTGCCGAACACGATGCGCCGCGATATCGCCCGCTTTGTCGGCGTGACGATCTTGGTGTCCTGGAGTTTTCTGCTGCTGGGTTTCGCGGCCGGATTGATACTGGCGAAACTTCGCTTCGTTTGATCTTGCCGCCCCGACCATGACTGATTCCAATCAAAACCGAACCGCGCACTCCGGCCCGGCCGTCGCCGCCAGCCTGTCCCTGCTACTGGCTTTTTTGACCTTGATGATCACCCACCACGTGTCCCGTCTGACGCCGACGCTGGATAAATGGGTGCACGGCTACGGCTACTGGATACCCGGTTCGCGCGGCAGCGGACCTGACGGCAGCATCGGCTCCTATTCCGGTAAAGAAACCCTGGCCCTCGGGGTCTGGCTGGCGAGTTGGCTGATTCTGCACTTTCTGTGGCGCAAGCAGGATCTGGCTCTGGAAATCTGGACGCGCCTGTTCGTGATCGGTCTGGCGCTGATCACGCTCGGCTTCTTTCATCCGCTCGCCGATCCCATCGTGTTGTTCATCGCCGGCTGGTTCGGCCTTCCCTAATCGTCATGCGGAAAAATCTGATGCTACGCTACACGCTTGCCGCCGTCCTGGCCTTGGTTATGCCTACCGCCAGCCATGCCGAGGGCATCTTGCTGAAATCCGATCCCAAGAACGGCGCCGAAATCAGCGACTTCGACGGCACCGTCAAATTTTGGTTTAACGGCAATGTCGGCGGGCGCTCGCCTTCGGTCGTTGTCGTCGACGGCAACGGCCAGCGGGTCGATAACCGCGATGCCCGCTTGGTCCTCGGCGAACGGCATCGCCTGACCGCCACCACCCAACCCTTGCCGCCCGGACCTTACGCGATACGTTACCGGGTGATAACCGAAGACGGCCTGATCGTCAGCGGCGTTTCCAAGTTCGTGATCGCCGCAACCACACCCGGCACGGAGAAACATCCATGACTCGCGCCCGCCTTATTGTTAGTCTGATCTTGATTGCAACCGGCATGGATCAAGCCGGCGCCTCGGTGCCGCTTGGCGGCAACCGCAAGGGCGCGGGCGGCAGTTACGATATGTACGGCTGCATGCTCAGCAACGACTATTACGTGGTCAATTTTGCCGCCTATCAAATCGATCCGAATCAGGCCAAGGACAGCAAGGCCTTGCCCCAAGCCGAATGCGTGGACATTCCGGCGACCGGCAAAACCCAGATCAGCGTCGACCTGCTGGACCTGGACGTCCGCAAGAAACCGGTGGCCTTGCAAATTCTGCGCGAGGACGGCCAAGTCATTGCCGAGCTGCCGATGACGGTCGCCAAGCAAGGCGTCCTGACCACCACCGTGGATTTCAAAACCCCCGGCAAATACCAAGCCATCCTCAGTGTGGACGATACCGACCTGCATATCGCGCCGGCGGTCGGCGCGTTGCACATGCCGCTGACGGTCGGACTGGCGGTCGAAACCACCGGCTCCGGTAGCCGCCTATCCGTCCTGATCGCCGCCGTCGGCATCGCCATTGCCGGCGCGGCCTATTTTCTGCCGCGCCTGTTGAAACCTCGCCAAGCCGATTCGACCGGCTGAAACCGCGCCCAAGTAGCCGGCGATGGTCAAAGCACTCACGCGGCCATACGTGCGCCGCCAACCAACTGTAAACAATAGGATTCGACGATGAAAACCCTAATCGTTCCGTTAAGTTTGGTGATTGCCGCCGCGCTCGTGCTACCCGGCTGCGCCCATCACCATGACGGGCTGGCGTCCGAGCAAGCCCACCAACATTTCGCGCCCGGCCTCGGCGAGTTCATGGCTCAGACCGCCACCCGCCACGCTAAACTCTGGTTTGCCGGCCAAGCTCGAAACTGGCCGCTAGCCGGCTACGAAGTGGACGAACTGCACGAAGGCCTGGAAGATGCGGGCCACTACCATCCAAGCCACAAACACATCCAGGAGCCGATTCCGACCCTGATTGCCTCGCATATGGATCAACCGTTAGCCGGACTGGAACAGGCTATCGCCGCGCGGAACCCGCAAGCATTTATCGAAAATTACGATAAGCTTACCGAAGCCTGTAATAGCTGCCACCGGCAAACCGAGTTCGGTTTCAACGTGGTCGTCCGTCCCACAAGCAATCCGTTTACCAACCAGGCGTTCGGGACATCAGAATAATGACGGAGGGGGCTCATGCCTACTTTCAAGTCTTATGCGCCAGGGTTTTTTCCGTTGGCGCTAACCGCCGCGCTGTCCGCGCAAGCCGGCCCGGTCAAGGACGATAACGCCACCTGGATCAGCAACACCTACCAAACCGATTTCGGCGGCTCGCCCTACTTAGCCTTCCTGGAGTTAGCGCCGCGCACCAGAAACGACAACAGCGATTTCAGCCAAATCATCGTCAGACCGTTGATCGGTTATAAGCTGAGTCCGCATTTGCAATTGTGGGCCGGTTATACCTGGCAAGGCGAATATCTCGAAGAAAGAGACTTCGAGCTGGCAACCAATGACGCAATGGAACAATTGCAATGGTTGGACAACTGGACCCCCGCGCTGAATTTTCAGTACCGTTTTCGGCTGGAACAACGTTTTTTCGCCGACGACGGCGACACCGGACATCGCATGCGCCACCGGCTTCGTTGGACTTATACGCTACCGGACAGCAAGGC
>NZ_JBYMAP010000287.1:0-4476 GCF_057766305.1 Methylomonas sp. BG-2
AATCTGCGCTATATTCCCACCCACATCGACTGCAAAACCCGAAGTGGCAGAAGTATTGAAAAGTCTGCGGATGGGTTTTTAAAAAATCACAGGTTAGACAAAACTAAATCAAAAGTCCGATTTTGGCATTTAAAGGAGTTAGGGCTTACAACCTCAATTAGGATAACCATTCTCAAACTCCTTGTTCCTTGCCAATATCATTCCCAGCTTAAAAAACTTATAATTTATTGAATTAATTTGTGAATTGCATAAAACAAAATTCTTTATTAAGGGTACAAAGTCGGTGTCAGGTTTTGTGCAGATAACGGGCATTCAATTTCAATCATTATTAGGGTATTCAGTGGCAGAAAAGTGGCCGTTTGTGTGACGTCACCAACGGCTGCTTTGTAGCCCTCCAGTTCGCAGAATCTGGCTTTGGCTGAATGGCCGGTTTGGAGAAACGCGACCGACGGGAATGGGTCGATAGCGCCAGTTCGCTGCTCTTAACGGCTGACATTTCTTGTCGGAATCTGTGACTGTTTTCAAGCAGAGCCGGTGGCTGGTTCTGGCTGGATTTCGCAAACAAACCACCCTGTGGCGGCCGACGTTTCGATGGGCTATTCGAACAAAATTGCTTCGATTCTGGCCAAGGCTTCATCGACGACTTGTTGCGGCGCCGTTTCCTTGAGGCGCACTTTACGAGCACGCCAGTCCAACGATTTCAGTTGGTGGCAATGCACGGCACCCTGCGTGTCGGTGCCAGCGCCCGACAACGTCACCACCGTTCCGTAAGTCCGAGCGGCCGCAGCGGCGCCCTGCGAAATCGGGCAAATCATTGCCAAGCCTTGCTGGTTAAAGACCTTTCCACTCAGAACCAAGCCGAAATGCGGGCCTTTCATCTCCCGGCCGGATGACGGGTGGAACGCCAGATGCACGATGTCGCCCCGATTCGGTAGATAAGCCATCAACCGTTTTCCAGCCCGACCGTGGGCATGTCATCCCAGCCTTCAACGCGCGGGAGTCCTTCCGGCATTTCAGCCATCAGGTCAGCCAGCTTGTAACGCGGCCGAGTGGGTGCCTCGACGGTCATCTTTCGGCCCAGCAGATGCAATTCCACCTGCGAACCTTCACCCAGGCCATTCTGGTCGACAAACGCCTTCGGCACTGTCATTACGAGCGAGCCGCCGGCTTTGCGTAGGGTTTGGCGCATCAGAATCTCCTATGAAACACGCGTCCTATTCTAGTAGGACTGTGTGTTTTATCCAAGTAGGACACAATCTTCGCCGCATTCGTTCGTTTCAGACCATAGAGGATGGCCGAATGACGCGTAAAGGACGATTCGATGAGGTCCTCGTCTCCCTAAGGAACCTCTGAAAAACTGCCGTTTAGAGCAACAGTCATTTCCAATGATGGGCCAAAAATTCCAATAATCGACTGTTTTTTCCTCAAGACAGGCGGCTTTTCTCGGAAATCAGCCCTTTTCTGGGCCTATTTTCAAATTCCGGACGCAATAAGGCAGCGACGTTCATACGCTTCGCCGCGCAGCACGTTGGCAATCGCCGTCAGGAAGGTCAAACGCGCCGCATTTTTGGCCAAGCCCCGGTACCGATTTTTGGCATAACCAAAGCGGATTTTAATATCGCGAAACACATGCTCGACCTTGGCTCGGCGGCTGGCCAGTTCGTGGGCCGCTTGGCGCAGTTGCTGGGCTTCTGTGCTATCGTCTTGGGTTAACTGGGTCAATTTGCCCGGACGCATCGCGATCACGCAGACTGGGGCGTTTTCGCTGGGCATCTCAGGCCGTTTGTCCAAGCCTTGATACCCGGCATCGCCGTGTACAAATTGTTCTTCACCGTGCAGCAACGACGCGGCCTCGGCAATGTCGCTGACGTTGCCTGAGGTGACTTTCAAGGTATGCACCAAGCCGGTTTCGCTATCGACGCCAATGTGAAATTTGCTGCCGAAAAACCATTGATTGCCTTTCTTGCTGGCATGCATGTCCGGGTCACGCGCTTTGTCTTGGTTTTTGGTCGAGGTCGGTGCGGCAATCAGACTGGCGTCAACGATGGTGCCGGCTCTTAAAAACAGCCCGCGCTCCCCCCAGCGTTTGGTTGATAGCGGCGAAGATCTGTTCGGTTAAACCGTGCGCTTCCAGTAAATGCCGAAACTGCAAGATCGTGCTTTCATCTGGCACCGCCTCCAGACGAATACCGCAAAAGCGCCGCAGCGATTCTATTTCGTACAACGCGTCTTCCATACCCGGATCCGAGTAGTTGTACACAATTTGCGCGACGTGAACATGCAGCATGGTATCCAACGGAAACGGTTTTCGCCCTTGGCCGTTGCCTTGCGCATAATGCGGCGCAATCACTGCCAGCATGACCGCCCAAGGCAATAAGCCCTCAAGTTGATCGAGAAACTTCTCCCGTCGCGTGAGTTTGCCTTTGTTGGCGTATTCAGCATCCGCAAAACTGAGTTGTTGGGGCTCGTTCATGGGTGTCGTCTCTACTCGATTTCGATGGCGTATTATACCGCTTGCTGTTAGGCGGAATTAATCAGAGGTTCCCTAAGTTAATACCACCGGTTTGGCTATTGCATATTCAATTATCCGTGCGATGTTTTTTTCGTGAAAAGCACTGACCACCTTAATTCATGCAATAGGAGAAGACCAATGGCAAAGGCAAAATCCAACGCGATCCAATTACCGAATTTAACCTATTTACCGCTGGATAGTATTTCAATTCAAGAGGGATTTAATCCCAGAGTTTATTTTTGCGACAAGGAAATGCAGGAATTAATCGCATCGATTAAAGCCGAAGGCGTGTTGCAAGCCATTATCGTCCGACCCCAACCGGGCGGGGACACATATTGGGTCGTGGCCGGCGAGCGTCGGTATCGGGCCGCCGTCGCGGCGGGACTGTCCGATATTCCGGCTGTGGTGCGTCACCTGGATGACAAGCAGGCACGGCTGCTGGCCACCATTGAAAACACCCAGCGAGCCGATATGAGTCCAGGGGAGGAAGCGATCGCCGCCAGACAGGTGCTGAGCGATTGCGGGGGCGATAGAGCGGAAGCATTACGGTTGTTAGGCTGGTCCGCTCAAAAGTTCGAGGGGAGGTTGCTGCTGTTACACGCTTCCGTAGAGGTCTTAAATGCCCTGACGGCACGGACGATTAAACTGGGCCATGCCGAGCTACTCAGCCAATTGCCTACCGACTTTCAAAATGCCACCTTGGCGAAATTGCTCGAGCATCACTATTCGGTGGCCGAACTGAAAGTGCGACTTAGCCAATTTGCCAGACCGTTGGCCAGCGCGATTTTCGATACCGCCGACTGTGCGGCCTGTCATCACAATTCGCGTTTGCAAGCGACGTTGTTCGATGAGCATGTTGAAGAAGGCCGATGCGCCAACCCGGATTGCTTCAACCAAAAAATTCAGGACACGGTTGAAATGCGAAAACGCGATCTGCAAGATCGGTTCGCGGCCGTGTTCGTCGACACCGAAAAGCCGCCCCACAGCTTCACGGTCGTCATGCAATTGGGCCAAACCGGGGTCGGCAAAACACAGTTGGAAACCGGTTGCCGACAATGCCAACATTTCGGGGCGTTGCTGTCGACCAACCCCGATTCACCGGGGAAGGTCACCGAAGATTGTTGTTTTGAGCTGGAGTGCCACGCCCAAAAAGTTCAGCACTATCAGAAAAGCCTGTTACCGCCGACTTCCTCCAAGGCCAGAGCAGGCGCTCAGGCGCCCAGAAACGTAGCGACCGGGGCGGGTCACCCGGACCCAAGCGATCCGGCTAAAAAGTCAGCCGCCGCAACCAGTGCCGCCCCGCCCGGTAAAGTGCTCGAACACATCGAAGGTTTCTTCCGCGATACCAGCGCCCAGCACATCGGCCAACACCGGCATGCAAAGTTGTTGGTCAACAGTTTTGCCCTGTACCGACTGATACAAAGCACCTTTCCCAAGGAGGCCTTGCCGGCCGTTCCCGCAACGACGCCAGCGAGTTGGCCGATGTTCGGCAATCTACGCGACTTCATCGATGCCTTCGGTGGCCTGAGCGTTGAAGAAGCGATGGCCTTCAACGAGCGAATGCTGATGCACTTGCTGGGACAGCATGAGCGGACGAATACCACAATGAGCAAAGGGTGGGCGATGGGTTCGGCCGGGGTATGCCGGTTTATGGGAATTGCGCTCCAGGAAGCCTTTATCGTGACCCGCGAGTTTCTCAGTGGCTTTACCAAAGCGGGGATGGAGGGCTTGCTACGGGAAGCGGTCAATGGCAACGGGGTGGGGTTTGTCCGATATTACGAAGGCCTCAACGAGAAAAACACCTTCGCCAACCTGATGAAACAGAAAAATGGCGAGATATTGGATGAGGTATTCAGTTGCGGCTATGACTTTGCCGGATTCGTCCCGGCTTGCGTTATCCAATTCCTGGGAGAGGATAAATCCGTCGCCGTTACCAACACCACGCACGCGGTCACGACAACCAA
>NZ_JBYMAP010000288.1:0-4445 GCF_057766305.1 Methylomonas sp. BG-2
TGGCAAACAGCCCCTGTATTCGGCACTGAACGCGCTCGCCGAACAGGGTGGCGTGCAATTGGTATTTACCGAGGAGATGGTGAAGGGATTGGCGTCGCCCGGCGTCAGCGGCGAAATGTCGTTGGAACAGGCGCTGAGCCAAGCCTTGCAAGGTACCGGTTTGAGATACCGAATCAGCGGTAGCACGGTGACGCTGGAAGCGAGTCCGGCCGACGCGGGTCGTAGTCGGCTGGCACCGGCGGCGATGCCGGCGGTGACAGTGGTTGGAAAGGCGATTTACGACTCGACCGATCCTTACAACCCCGCCTACAGCCTGCCGAACGCGTCCACGGCCACCAAAACCGACACGCCGATTATGCAGACGCCGCTCTCGGTTAAGGTCGTTCCACAACAAGTGTTGAAGGATCAACAGGTTGTCACGCTAGACCAAGCGCTGAGAAACGTCAGCGGCATCGTCAGCGGCGACGGCAACGACCGAGAGTTTTACCTACGCGGCTTTAGCTCCACATCCTCCAGCGGCTCCAACGGCGGCGGCGGCTCGACCTACTATAGGGACGGTTTTCCATTCATTAACGGTTGGCATCATACGGTCGATTTGGCGAATATCGACCGAGTCGAAGTGTTGAAAGGTCCCGGTTCGATATTGTTCGGCCGCTCCGAACCGGGCGGCATTATCAACTTCGTGACCAAACAGCCGCTGGATACTCCGTACTACAGTGTACGCCAACAATTCGGTTCTTACGGCCATTTGCGCACCGACATCGACGCCACCGGTTCGATAAGCACTCGCAGGGATCTGGCTTATCGGGTCAATTTCGCCTATCAGGCTAACGACTCGATAACGGATTGGGGCGGCGGCGAACGGATCTTTGCCGCGCCCATGTTGCGTTGGCGGATCTCGGACCAAACCACGTCGACGTTCAAATTGGAATACAGCGATATTAAGACTCGCGCGGATAATCCGATTCCTTACAACTTGTTGGGAAAAGTGCCTAGAAGCCGGAATTTCAACGATCCCTGGGCTTACAGTGAAGATCAATATGTCATGTTCTCGGCGAATACCGAACACGCGTTTAACGAGAACTGGACGCTACGCCACCGCTTTAACGCCAGTTTCGCGGAAGTGACTTCGCGCAATGTCGCGGCGAGCGGCTCAGCCGACGCCAGCGGCAATTTTGGGCGCTGGGGATTTGAACAAAATTTCGATGGCGGAGACTACTACAACAATTACTTCAACTCGCTGGAGTTGACCGGCAAGTTCGAAACCGGCTTCGCCAAACATACTTTGTTGATCGGTAGTGATTATCTGAAGACGGATGCCAGAGCGACCATGGGACCGGTGTTTGCGTGGATGCCGGGATTCGAGAGCAGTAATGCCTACCAGCCCATCCACCGTTACCCAATGCCGGGCATGACGGTGTCCAGCTTTCCACCACAAAGAACAGCTTTTAATACCTTCGAATACGACAATCCCTGGTTCGGATTTTACGCTCAGGACCAAGTCGAACTACCTTACCACGTGCATCTGTTGGGCGGTCTGCGCTACGACAACGCGGACACCGACACTTATGCCGACTACGGCGCGATCCCGCAATTTTTCCCCAGCGTCCAAACCCCGTTCGTCGAAAAACAAAGCAATGACCGCGTTTCGCCACGCGGCGGCGTGCTTTGGCAACCAATACCGGAGCTATCGCTGTTCGGAAGTTACACCGAAAATTTCGGCGCGCCCAATGGCTTGAATGCCCAAGGCCGAGTCCTGGCGCCGCAAACCGCCGCGCAATGGGAAGCCGGGATCAAAACCGAGTTGTTCGATAGCCGCTTGATCACCACGCTGACCTATTTCGATCTGAAGAAGTACAACCTGTCCTTCCAAGATTTTCCACCCGGTTCGCCGTCGCAATTAATAGGAAAAGCGGAAAGTCGCGGTTTGGAGCTGGACATCAGCGGCGAGATTCTGCCTGGCTGGAAAGTCATGGCGGCCTATGCATACATGCCGTTCGCGCAAACGGTGGAAGACCCGATTCATAGCCGATACGTCGGCAAACGCTTGCACAACGCCCCGGAAAACAGCGGCAATCTTTGGACCACCTACGAGTTTCAACCGGCAAGTCTGCAGGGTCTGAAGGTCGGCGCCGGCATCCAAGCGGTCGGTGAACGGTTTCTGGGGTATGACGAAATCCAAAAAACGCCGGGATACGCCACGCTTAATCTGATGGCCAGCCAAGCCTGGAAGGTCGGACAAACCCGGGTCACCGCGCAGATCAACGCGGACAATTTGTTGGATAAAACCTATCTGCAAGGTCTCAACACTTACGGCGTTGGCACTTATGGCGCACCGAGGACATTTATGGGCTCGGTACGCATCGAATATTAGTTAACACCGCTTACATGAAGAACCGTTGGGGTTAGGTACGCCCCCCCAACATTGATGGGCTTAGAAAGCGTCGGTAACTTTGATGTTTCGTTGTTGACGGCTTGCGGATCGGTTTTGGGGTCGTCGTGTTGGGGTTCGTACCTCAACCCCGGCCCACGCTCCGCGCCCAATCCGCTTGAATTCGCGGCAAATGCGGCATTCCCGTTCGCCGCTGATCCCCCAATGCCGGCTTGATGCCTCGAAAAAAGCGCCTTTATAGCGCCTCGCCGATCCAAACCCATTCAAAGCAGGTGCGTTCCCACGGCTGAATGGGTTATTCTGAATTAACAATCGCCGGCAGGTCGGATTTGAGCCGCCGAGCCGCAATGGCTTGGCGAATGTTATCGACACCGGATCATCGAAATCGAATTGAGCGCGACCTTGGCCTATGACGATCAATCACCTGCTGGATAAGCTGTTTCGCCGCCACCGTGAGGAATTGCTGGCGTTTGCGGAGCGCAAAGGCCATTGCGACAACGCCGAGGACTTGGTGCAGGATGCCTTTTTGCGCCTGCTGCAACATGCCGATTTGCCGGCGGTGAACAACCACCGCGCCTATCTGTTCAAGATCACTTCCAATCTCAGCGCCGACCAATTTCGCCGGCCATCCCTGGAATTGATCGACCACGACCACGCCGAATACGACCATTTCGCTTGTCCGCTGCCGCTACCGGAAACCGTAGCCGAAAGCCGGCAAAGTTACCAATTCAGCCTGCAAGCGCTGCAGGATTTACCGGACATCGTCCGCACCTGTTTTTTACTGCACCGGATCGACGGCATACCCCAGGCCGAAATCGCCAAGGCTTTCAATCTGCCACGCCGCACGGTCGAGCGCTATTGCGCCAAGGCCCTGGCGCATTGCTGCGCCCGCTTGCGTGAGCAAGGCGATTAACGGGCGGCGGGTTGTGCAAGCCGCCGTCATCGTCTTCCGTCGTGTTTCATCGTCGCCATGATCAAGCCCACCGATCCCGATATTGCCGAGCAAGCCAGCCGCTGGGTATTAAAACGGCTGAACGACCCGAGTTCAAGCGCCGATCGGCGGGCTTTCGAGGCTTGGCTGAACGCCGATCCCCGCCACCTGCCGGCTTACCGCCATGCCGCAAGCGTCTGGAGAAACTTCTCTCCGCCCGAAGGTCAAGCCGTCGATCCAGCGCTGGCCAATGCCCGCGCCCAATTTCGCGAAGCGCGAAACCAAGTTCGGCGCACGCAAAATCGGCGTGTGCGCGGCCTGGCGCTGGCGGTGGTACTGATGGCCGCGCCGCCGCTGGCCTGGAACTGGCTTCGCTCAGCCGAATACCGCACCGGCAAGGGGCAACGCCTGTCGGTTACGTTGACGGACGGCTCGCGAATCGAATTGAATACCGATAGCCGGCTGCGGGTGAATGAGGCTTGGCAAACCCGGCAAGTCACGCTGGCACGCGGCGAGGCCCTATTCGACGTCAAGCACGATCCGGCCAAGCCCTTCGAAGTGTTGACCGCCTCGGGACGCATTCGCGACATCGGCACCCGCTTTAACGTCTACCAAGGCCGCGACGGCACGACCGTCAGCGTGATCGAGGGCGAAGTCGAAGTCGCCACGGCCAGCAGCACGCTGCACGAGCGCCTGCCGGCCGGCCGCCAAATCCATTTCGACGTGCGCGGCAGTCTGGACGCGCCGACATCGTTCGATGCCGACGCGGTGACGGCCTGGCAAAAAAATTTACTGGTGTTTCGCAACGCGCCGCTGGCAGAGGTGGTGGAGCAACTGGGCCGCTACCACGCGGTGGACTTGCAATTGGCTGATCCGGCCTTGCGTGACCTTAAGGTCAGCGGCGACTTTCCCAGCACCGACTTGAGCGCGGCCCTAAGGGTCATCGCGGCGGCCTTGCCGGTCAAAACCCGGCAAACCGGGCTCGGCGTGATCGTGCTGGATCGTTAGACGGTCTTCCGCCGCGAATCGCCGGGCCAGCCGGCGAGTTTGGGCAAGCTGGGCGGTATGCCAAGAAGGCATTGCGGATCGTGCCATGCCGGAATGCTTTGAATCACGACGAAA
>NZ_JBYMAP010000289.1:0-4443 GCF_057766305.1 Methylomonas sp. BG-2
AGGATACCCTCAAACACCCTTGCCTAACGCCCGACTCCAAGCCTTGGGCGCAACGCTCCGAGCATTCATCGCAAGGCTCGTAGGCTTGCGCGCGATGCTCCGAGCATTAAACGCAAGGCTTCAAGCGTTGCGCGCAATGTTAATAGCCTTGCGAGTGAAGCAAAAAGCCATTCGCGTCAGTCTCCCAGGTTTGTGGGCTTGGCAAATGGCCGGCTCGGGCTGCACAATCTGGGCAACCAACGATTCAACTCGCCCTGGGTAGCGAATCGGCTAGCTTGCTGCTTGGTGACTACCTTTAGCGTTCGTCCCGCCCAATTTTTTGGCATTGTCTGTATAATCGCCGCCAGAGTTGGCCGAACAGTCGCCGTTTCGCGTAAGCGGGAGGGAGGAAAGTCCGGGCTCCATAGGGCAGGGTGCCAGGTAATGCCTGGGAGGCGCGAGCCTACGGAAAGTGCCGCAGAAAATATACCGCCTGGTTCGAATCGTACCCGGTAAGGGTGAAATGGTGCGGTAAGAGCGCACCGCGCAACTGGTAACAGGTGTGGCAGGGTAAACCCCACCCGGAGCAAGATCAAATAGAGGAGCATTGGCGTGGCCCGCGCTGTTCCTGGGTAGATTGCTTGAGCGCTTGGGTGATCAAGCGCCTAGATGAATGGCTGTTCACGACAGAACCCGGCTTACAGGCCAACTCTTTCCCTTCTTTTGCAATCCGCAAAATATTCCATGACATCCAAGACCGACGAATTTTTCCGGAAGGCGGAGCAATTGATTGCCGCCGGCCGTTTCATCGATAGCAAGGGCTGGGTGCCGGCGACCAGCGGCAATTTCTCGGCCAGGCTCTCCGACGGCAATATCGCGATTACCGTATCCGGTCGCCACAAGGGCCGGCTGGAACCTGATGATATCATGTTGATCGATAGCTCCGGCCAGTCGCTGGACGGCAAGAAGCCGTCGGCCGAGACCTTGTTGCACACGTCGATTTACCAACGTTTTCCTCAGGTGCAAGCGGTGTTGCATCCGCATTCGGTCAACGCCACGCTGACGGCGCGCCTGTTTCAACACGAAATCGTGCTGGAAGACTACGAATTGTTGAAAGCTCTGCCCGGCATCGCCACCCATGAAACTCGGATCGTCGTGCCGATTTTTGGCAACGATCAGGATATTCCGCGCTTGGCGGCCAAGGTCGACGCCTATATGGATACTCACGACGATGTGCACGGTTACATCATCGCCGGCCACGGGTTTTACACCTGGGGCGCTTCGGTGGACGATGCCTTGCGCCATTTGGAAGCCCTGGAGTTTTTGTTCGACATTGAAATTCGTCTGCATGGAGTGACACGTTTATGAGCGCTTTAACGATTTATCCCGCCGGCCAGCCCGATCAAGGCCGCACCTTCCGCGAGTTCGCCGACATCGCCGCTCGGTTAAGCGAGTTGGGCGTGCAGTTCGAGCGCTGGCAAGCCGATCGAACATTCGGCGCCGATGCCGATAGCGATACGGTCTTAAGCGCATATCAGCGTTCGATCGACCAACTGAAGCAGCAATACGGTTTTCAATCGGTGGACGTGATCAGCCTGAACGCCGAGCATCCGAATAAGGAGGCATTACGGCAGAAGTTTTTATCCGAGCACACCCATAGCGACTTCGAGGTGCGGTTTTTCGTCGAGGGCAAGGGTTTGTTTTATTTGCATGTCGACGATCAAGTCCACGCAGTGCTGTGCGAACAGGGCGATTTGATCAGCGTGCCGGCCAACACCAAGCATTGGTTCGATATGGGCGAAAATCCGCAATTCAAATGCATTCGCCTGTTCACTACCGAAGACGGCTGGGTGGCCGAGTTTACCGGCGAAAAGATCGCCGAGCGCTTTCCGACCCTGGATCAATACCTGCTGACTTTATGATCGAAGCCATCGTCACCGACATCGAAGGAACCACCTCATCGCTGTCCTTCGTCAAGGACGTGTTGTTTCCTTACGCGCGGACGCATCTGGCGGATTTTATCGGTCGCCATGGCGACGAACCGCAGGTCAAGGCGCTGTTGGACGATGCCGCTGGACTGATGGACGGGACGGCGGAGCGGGCCGCGATAGTCGAACAATTGATTGCCTGGATAGACGCCGATCAAAAGATCACGCCTTTGAAATCCTTGCAAGGCCTGATCTGGCTGGACGGCTACCGTAACGGCGATTTTACCGGCCACGTTTACGAGGATGCGGTGCGCAATCTCAAGGCTTGGCATGCCCGGGGTTACCGGTTGTACGTGTACTCGTCCGGCTCGGTGCAGGCGCAAAAGTTATTGTTCGGCCATAGCGATTTCGGCGATTTGACCTCGCTGTTTTCCGGCTACTTCGATACTCACATCGGCGGCAAGCGCGAAGCCGACTCCTACCGGCGTATCGCCGCCGAGCTGGGTTTGCCTGCCGACCGGATTTTATTCCTGTCGGACATCCGCGAAGAATTGGATGCGGCCCGCGAAGCCGGCATGGCGACGCGCTGGCTGGTGCGGGAGCAAGACCCGATGTCTGATGCAGAGCATCCGCAAGTTGCCGATTTCGACGCCGTCCAGCCCTAAGCACCGCCGGCGGTCATGAAAATCGCGATACTGTCCCGCGACGCCAGCTTGTATTCCAGCGTTCGTCTGGTCGAGGCCGCCACGGCGCGCGGGCACCAGGCCAGGGTGTTCGACCCGACCCATTGCTATATGAACATCACCTCGATGAAGCCGTCGATCCATTACATGGGCGAGGATTTGTTGAGCTACGACGCGGTGATTCCGCGCATCGGCGCGTCGATCACCTTTTACGGCACGGCGGTACTGCGCCAGTTCGAGGTGATGAATACCTTCACGTTGAACAATTCGGCTGCGATCAGCCGCTCCCGCGACAAGTTAGCGTCCAGCCAATTATTGGCCCGCAAAGGCATCGATCTGCCGATTACCGCGTTCGCGCACAATCCCGACAACATTGAAGACCTGATTGCCGAAGTCGGCGGCGCGCCGTTGGTCATCAAACTGGTGGAAGGCTCGCAAGGCATCGGCGTAGTACTGGCCGAAACGCATAACGCCGCGCACAGCGTGATCCAAGCCTTCATGGGTTTGAACGCCAACATCATGGTGCAAGAGTTTATCCAGGAAGCGGCCGGCAGCGACATTCGCTGTTTTGTGATCGGCGACAAGGTGGTGGCGGCGATGAAACGCCAAGGCCGCGAAGGCGAGTTCCGCTCCAACCTGCATCGCGGCGGCAGCGCCAGCGTGGTCCGGCTGACGCCGCAAGAACGCGCCACCGCGGTTGGCGCGGCGAAAGTGATGGGATTGGATGTCTGCGGCGTGGACTTGCTGCGTTCCAAGCGCGGACCGCTGGTCATGGAAGTCAATTCCTCGCCGGGCCTGGAGGGTATCGAAAAAACCTGCGACAAGGACATCGCCGGTTTGATGATCGAATATATCGAAAAGAACGCCCGAAAAAACAGGCCCGTTTAAATTCGGCTGTTTACCTCGTCAGCGGAACGAATCGGTAACCGCGATCGGTTTGCCAGGACAAATACACATCCCGGTCGTCGCCGATCAGAAAGGCGTCGTCGACTTTTCCCGTTGCGCTCGCCAAAGTCTCGGCCGGCGACCAGCTTTCGCCGGCGTCGTCGGAATACATATGCCTTACCAAATTCCGGCTGCCGTCGAATTCGGACCAAACCACCCAGACTTGTCGGTCTTTGGCTAGCACTTGGGGGTGTTTGGCACCGGCGCCGCCAAAGGGATACGGTGCGGAAAAATCTTGGCCTTGGTTGGTGGAGCGGGCATAGAACAGGCCCGGCCGGGATTCGGCGCCGCTGAACCAGACGACGTGATAGCCGCCGGCTTCATCTATCGAAAGTCCCGGACCGTGGTGGGGGCAGGCGTCGATTTTCCAGTTTGTGCTTTCGACGCGCCGGACGGTGCCGGGCGTATCCCAGGCTACGAATTTGTTGATGGCGTGATCGCGGATGCCGCCGTCGAAAACATGCCGCCATAGCACGACAGGCAGGTTGTCCTTGTCGATCTCGGTGCCCAGCCGGCAGCATTCGCAACTGTGGGGCGCTAGCCGTCGGTTGGGTTGGAAGCTTTGCCCGCCATCCCGAGACCAAGCGAAATAGACCGCCGAGCCGTCGAACGGCCGGTTCTCGGCTTTTGCCTTGTCCTTATCGCGCGCGTCCAGCCACGCAACGAAAACCTCGCCATTTTGCCCCACAGCTAGGCTGTCGAAGCGATGGCCGGTGATATTGGGGTCGTCGTTGATCGTGACGGGTTTACTAAAACTTTGTCCTCCATCCATGGACCGGGAAAATCGAATATGTCCGCTATGGCGTTTCTCCAAGGTCTGAGTCCAAGTCACGAATAGCGTGCCTTGTCGATCGGTTTTGATTTTGGGCCGGTACTCGCCGTGCGAGGCGATAGCTTCCGGTTCGGCG
>NZ_JBYMAP010000290.1:0-4385 GCF_057766305.1 Methylomonas sp. BG-2
CTCCTTCATAGGTGTCCACCTTGTGGTAAGTGGACACTATCTTTACTCCTTTCGATCTGCTTATACAGACGCGGTCAAAAGATCGCTTACGCTTTTGGATCAACAGTTCATTCAGATCGAGGGTTTTATCGACGTAATCGGCCGCCGGCGACGGGAAGCCCGCCGATACCTTGCCGGCGAACAGCGGCAAGCGTAGTGCCGACAACCATCGCTTGGGTCGAAAGAATCCCAACGGAGCCGCCGAGACTGGATCAGCGGCGATAGCGGGCTTGAATGGAACAGACGGATGGGACATCATGGCAAGCTGACGGAGACCAGGGGCGGATAGTCTACCGTCGAAACCGGAATTGTTCTATATTTGTTCTAATCATGTTGCGGAGCCTATACCCATGTGTGGCCGTTACAGCTTGACCGCAACCAGCGAAGCACTGGCCGAGCATTTCCAGGTGCTGAAGTCGATTCGCACGCAACCCCGTTACAACATTCCGCCCGGTCAGAAAATTCTGAATATCGTCGAGCGCGCCGACGGGACGCGCAAAGCCGTGAATTTGTGGTGGGGCTTGGTACCGCCTTGGGCCAAGGATCGCAAGATCGGCTGGAAATTGAGCAACGCCCGCCGGGAGACCCTTACCGAAAAGCCGGCCTTTCGGGAAGCCGTAAAACACCAACGGTGTTTGATTCCCACCGACGGCTATTTTGAATGGCAAAAGCGCGCGGACGGCAAACAGGCTTTTCACATACACCGCGCCGATCGAGGCTTGTTCGCCTTTGCCGGTCTGTGGGAGCAGTGGAAATCAGGTCAGGAGGCTTTGTATTCCTGCACCATCATTACCACCGCCGCCAACGTCCAGATGCAAGCCATTCACGAACGCATGCCGGTGATTATTCCGCCCGATCAATATCATGCTTGGTTGGACAAAGCCGCCGGGGCCGACGCGGTATTGTCGTTACTCGAAAACGATGCTTATGCCGACATCACCCTGACAGCGGTCAGCGATTGGGTTAATAAACCCCAGCATGATGATGCAAAATGTATTGAGCCTTCTGCTGAACAAAATGCGCATCCATTAGCCTGGAAGTAATCACTGAATTTTCTGGCTACAATGGTCTCGTGCAATCTAAATCAGGCTAGCAAATTCGTCACTCAACTGCCTTCATCGTCAGGAGCAAACCGATATGAATAAATCTGAACTCATTGATGCCATCGCCAGCCACGCCAAACTGACCAAAGCAGACGCAGGCCGCGCTTTGGATGGGCTTATCCAATCCATTCAATCCGCACTGAAAGCCGGTGACTCCGTCTCACTTATGGGCTTCGGTTCCTTTGAGGCGAAAGACCGCGCCGAACGTAGCGGCCGTAATCCACAAACCGGCGAAGTAATCACCATCGCAGCCGCTATATTGCCCTCGTTCAAAGCCGGCAAAGGTCTAAAAAACCTTCTTTGAAATTAGCAGTCAGTCGACGAGCAGGATCGACTGACAGTAGGTGGCCGGTATAGTGAGCTAGCGGCTCCTGTTGCTAACGTTTAAACTTCTTGAAACCAAGGTACAGACCGAAGTAAAAGAACCGCCCATTTTTTCCACTCGTGTTTCTCCAAAGCGGCCAGTAAGCCAAATCGAGGTGTCTAACCGGAAGTCACATAGCCGCCGTTGGTGATCTCACCCAATCGGCCAAAACCCGCCGCTCGGAGTAGCTATCCCATTTTAATAATTAAGGCACCATGTAACCCAATCGGCTGTCCGGTATTCGGCTTCGTTTTGGGTCGTCGTTTGATGGCTCTAGGCTCAATACGTCCAGGTCGGTTGTCAACCAACTGTTCAGCCACTAAAAGGAGCAGGCAGACCCGAGAGGAATCTGGGTGACCGTTTGCTTTCGGGTTTACCTTTGCACCCATTACGATTCATATAGAGCCAATTTCACTTTGCCAGTGGGCTAACTTGAGTCGCTGACACAAAAAACTCGACAATATCCTGACTTCGCTCGGGCCAATGTGAATGGATTTGATCACCTTCACAGTACAACGTTTTTACGCCCCCGGCACACCCTGAATAAGAGGAGCAACCATTTGCGATTTTATCCGGAATAGGATCACATTTATTACAAGCTGCCCACCAACCCACCGCTTGCTGACCATAACCAGGAAACAGGCGATCCTTGCTGCTGTGCATGATCATAACCGGCAAGGGCTCGGGGCATTTGCGGTCGCGTAAATCATCATACGCAACCCCTGCTGCGCTCGGCGCAATTGCACGTGGGATGTGTCGTGTGCCAGTCATAAACGCTAATGCCATTGCCGAAGTCCCTCCATCGGAATGTCCCGTAACATAGACCTGTTTTTCATCAATACACCACTTTTTGGCCATTAAACTGGGAATGGTGCCTAATTCTACGGTAGTGCTGGGCGATAATTCCGGGTGATCCGCATAGGCCACGATGAAACCGGCTTGGGTAGCAGGAAAAGTGAACCCAGTTGTTTTTTCGGTTTTAGCCCGATTCGATCCGGCCGGAGAAAATACCAGTAATAGTGGGTGGGCAACGGATGCATCATAATTGGCTGGTGTGCGGACATTGTATTTGATGCCATTTTCGGTTTCTTCACCATAAGTCTCTCCAGCGTCTCCACTGAGTTGATCAGCTTTGCAAAGACGTTTCAGCATCTCAGGTCGATACACGGCCTGCCCCAATTCTACCGAGTCGCCGCTATGATCCATCAAAAGCATGACAACCATTACTAATATCGGTAACCCGAATAGCACTTTCTGCCAAGAATTGGTTCTTAAAAGATAAACCTTTAATTGAGTCATATTCATAGTCATATTCCCCCTAAGTACGTTTGACTCGCCTGTACCATTCGATCATGCCTCAGGTGAGTGATTGGGCGCTTCCTTATTCGCTAACTTCATTACAATATAAGCCAGCAACAACAAGCTTCCGATTATCACAATCTGCAGCATATAGCTTTTTCCCGGAACCGATTCCAGGCCAACAGAGAACGGAATATGAGTGTCAAGACGCTTATCCTTGTCGACAATAGCGATGTGAGCCAAATAATTACCAGCACCATATTGACTAAAATCGACCATACTATCGAAAGTGCCGTTTTTAACTTTTTTCGGCTGCTGATAAAAAACCCTTTGCCCTTCAGGTTCTTTGGTGATTTCGAATTCCACGCTGACATTGCGCAGACTTTTACCTTCGTAGTCGAACACCAAATTAGTTGGGCCGATTTCGGGAATGATGCTGCAATATTCCCGATCCCCTGACAGAGTCGGGGTATAGGCCGTGAAATGGACTCGTTCAAAACCAACTCTCGTAACGCAAGCATCGGCCTCGTCAGGCGCACCGCGATGCGCTTGGGCAATAGTTGGCATTAATCCAACCAAAAAGACAACAGGCAGCAGACCCAGCCACCTAATGCGCTTATAAGCCACCTTTTTTAGTTTGATAGAGTTAGACATTGATTTGCCTCCACTGTGATTATGTTAAATCCGATGGTCGGATTAGAAATCAAAGGTTTCCACCTCGGAGATCAGAAACAACGGATCACCACCGCTAGAAATCTCAACGGCATGCTGAGCTGTTTCTTGGCCGCCTGGTGAATTCAGACAAGCCTCTAATTCGGCGAGGGATGGAAAATAAACCTCGGCAATCCGATGAAACTGCGCTGCAGATTTGTCTGCATTGGAAAGAATCAATGAGGCGACAAATCGTGTTTTGCCGGCCAGCTTTTCGACCGCCATCGGCACATGCTCATCAGCATAACGACGTTCAAAAGTTTTTAAATCTGTTGGTGTAGGGTACATTACGATTAATTTTGCTGTTTTCATAGGAATATTGAATATTTAGGTGACTTGGTGTTTATATTAAATAATGAGTTATGTTAATTGTAAAATACCAATTTTCTATGAAATAATAGGTTTTTCCTATTCAAGAAAGGAGACAAGCTGTGGAAATGCAACAAATTCGCTATTTTCTGGCCGTCTGCGATAAAGGCTCATTCACTCGCGCTGCACAAGCAACCTATGTGGCCCAACCCTCCCTGACGCAAGCAATTAAGAAATTGGAAGATGAACTTGGCGGTGAGCTATTTAGCCGAGACCGCGGCGGATGTAGGTTGACGGCCTTAGGACGTTTGGTTGAACCTTCTATACGTGAAATAGTGCGCAAGACGCAAGCTGTCAAAGCTGAGGCTGTGCGTTTCAGCCGCTTAAATACTGTGCCACTTCGCATCGGCGTGATGACGACAATTGCCGCACACCATTTAAGTCCATTCTTCACTGACTTTCAGCAAGAACGACCCCATGTAGAACTGGAATTAGTCGTCGACAGTGAATGCAATCTATTGAATCAACTTGATGAAGATAGCCTGGATTTAGTTATCAGT
>NZ_JBYMAP010000291.1:0-4372 GCF_057766305.1 Methylomonas sp. BG-2
TGCCGAACTCGGCGCCAGCCCGCGTCAGGCGACGGTAAAGCCGGACACGATTTTTTCCAGTTCGCGGGCCAACGCGGCCAAGTCATGAGCCGAGCGCGTGGCGCCGCCAGCGGTCCGGCTATTTTCGGCGGCACTGTCGGCGATCAGTTTTATCCGGTCGGCCATTTCCCGAGTCGCGGCGGATTGTTCGCCGAGTATCCGGGTCATATCGCCGATCGCTTCGGCCACTTGCCGGCTGCTGTCGCGAATTTCCGAAATCGAATCGGCGGCCCGGTTCGCCAGTTCCACGCCGTCGCCGACCCGGCTGACGCCGGCTTCGATTTCCTTGGCCGCGCGTTGCGTATTGACTTGGATTTTTCCGACCATATCGGTGATTTCCTGCGTCGAACTGGCGGTGCGTTTAGCTAACTCGCGCACTTCCTCGGCCACCACGGCAAAGCCGCGGCCTTGTTCCCCGGCGCGGGCCGCCTCGATCGCGGCGTTTAACGCCAGCATATTGGTCTGATCTGCGATACCGCTGATGATGTTGACGATGCCGTAAATTTGCCGGGAGAAGTCTTCCAACTCCTGTATCGTCGTGGCCGTGGATTTCACCGCCGCCGCGACGTTGCCCATTTCGCTGGAGGTCTGGTGAATGATGCGGCCGCTGGCGAGCGATAGGTTGCCGGACTCTTCGGCGATTTTGTGCACCTGTTTGGCTTGCTGGCCGATTTGCTCGAAGGACACCGACAGCTCTTCAACCGAGTTGGTCATCATTTCCGACGATTCCGCTTCGACAATACTGGCGTGCTCGCTTTGCATCGCGGCGGTGGCCAGCGAGTCGGCGGACAAATTCAAGGCCTTGGTGTTGTTGACGATGACGCCGATGATCTCCAACAAGCGTAAGCGCATGCCGTCCAAGGTTCTGACCAAATGGGCAATTTCGTCGTCCCCGGTCGTATCGGATTGCCTGGTCAAATCCCCGGTTTGGATGCGTTCGGCAATCTCCACGCATTGCCGCAACGGCGCGGTAATCGATAATGTCGCGATTCTTCCCAGCACTAGTCCCAAAATCAAGGCTCCGCCTATCAACGCGCCCAGGATCAACTTACTTTCGGCGTCGGTGGCTTTGAGGTTTTGCAAGGATATTTTTACGTCGCCTTGAATCGCGGTTTCCAGCTTGTCGATTTCCTCGATAAAGGTGTCGAACGCCGCATCGAATCGAGCATCCAGTTGGTGAAACTCGGCCTCTCCGAGGTTTTGGTCCAACGTGGCGTAGCGCTTGTCCAGCGCGTTACGCAACTGCCGGAATTTTTCGGCGGCAATACTGACTTGAGCCAGCGTCGCGGGGTTATCGACCGGCACATATTTGCCTTCGGCGTTTTCACCACCCTTGGCGATCACCGTCAGAAACCATTCGGCCTGGTCCATCTTGGTCTTGACGACGTCGATCGACTCGTTTGTGTCGCCGCCCATGATCTCTTCGAATTTCAAATGCGCCTCGGTCGCCAGTAACTTGGATTCCATCACCGCATCGACCAGCGGCGCCGCCGATTCGCCGACGTAAATGCCGGTATTTCCCACTTTGTCGGTGAAATAGATGCCGAATAGGCCGGTCGCCAGGGTTATTAACGTACTCAATAAAAATGCGCCGGTTAGCCGTGTGCCGATACCAATATTCTGAAACATAGTCGCTCTCTAGCTAACATGCGTTGTAATTAGTATTGCCGATAAACCAGATTTGCCAACCGCAAAACGTTTGATTTTGGCGGATTTATCTTGCGCTCGCCGAACGGCGCTGAAGGTTGGCGGCTAGCCCGGAGCCCTGAGTTGCCGGATTGGGATTAATTTCCATCGCTGGCTCAATCGATTTGAGATACGCCGTCCGACGCATATCGGGACAATCGTTGCCGGGTTTCGGCGCGCGGATCGATACGAATGCGGCGATGGCAAACCGGTCAGCCGTGCAGCACCACCAGCCATGGGCCTAGCCGGGTGGTGCGAATTTTCAGCAAGGCCTGGACGGCTTCCAGGACTTGTTCGGCGTCCAGCGGGAATACGCCGCTGAGCCGGCGTTGCTTCAGGTCGGCGGCGCCGATCACGATTTTGGCGCGGCTGTAGCGGTTTAACTCGGTCACGACCTCCGCCAGCGGCCGGTCTTCGAAGATCAATTTGCCTCGGGTCCAGGCATTCAACTCGGCCGATGCGCCGGGCAGCGCCGGCGTCAACGCCGCGCCGGCCGGGTGCGACAGGCGTTGGCCGGTATCAACCCGAACGCCGGTTTGCTCGGTTTCGTTGACCAATTCGACCTTGACCGCGTGTTCGCTGACCGAGACCTCGACGCCGCCGGCCGGATCGGCATACACCGCGAACACGGTGCCCAATGCGGTGACGGCGGTATCGCCGGCCGTCACGACGAAGGGGCGGGCGCTGTCCTTGGCGACCTGGAACTCGGCTTGGCCGTGGCGTAATACCACGGCGCGCCGCGCGGCGGACCACGCCAGCGCGATTGCGGTGTCGGTGTTCAGCAACACCCGGCTGCCGTCCGACAATGTGATTCGGCGCTGTTCGCCGACGCCGGTCCGGTAATCGCTTCCCGCCCAATCCGCCACCGGATTCCAGGCCAAGGCCACGCCCAGCGTGACAACCGCCGCTGCGGCCCACGCTCGGCGCGCCGGCGTTGGCAAGCGACGTCCGGACGCGTGCCGACGGCCCGCTTCGCCGTTGTCGCTTTGTTGCACGGCGGTCGCGGCCACGCCCCATAAGGCCTCGGCCTCGGCGAAGGCTTGCCGGTGCGCCGGGTTCGCCCGCAACCAGGTTTCGAATGCCGCGCGCGACTCGGCGCTGACATCGCCGGAGCGCAGCAGCACCAGCCAATCGATGGCGTCGTCGACCAGTGTCTGGATTTCCGGATCGGGGGCGTCTTGCATGTCGGGAACGGCGTAACGCCGGAGCAAGGTGTAAAAAGGAATTGGCAGGCCCGCCACTATAGCGCCGATCGGCTTAGCTCGCATCGCGGCGCGCCCGGCAATGCTTCAAGGTCTGGGCGATGCGCTTGGCGACGATACGGTCGGAAACGCCCAGGCGCTCGCCGATTTCGGCGTAAGTCAGGCCATCGATCGCGCTTAGGTAAAACGCGGTGCGGTGGCCGTCCGGCAACTCGGCCAAAGCCGACTGCACCGCGGCGAGTTCCTGGGCCGCGATCAAATGTCGGACGCTGTCCGGTCCGGGACAAGGCAAGGCTTCGATGGCCTCGGCGTCGTTGTCATCGTGCGGCGCGTAGCGAGCCCGGACGTTTTCCTTGCGAATATGGTCCACCACCAGATTGCCGGCGATAAAAAACGCCAGCGCCCGCCGGTCCTGGCTGGGCGCGCGTTGTTCGCAGAAATGCAGACGGATGAAGGTTTCCTGGGCCAGATCGTGCGCGGTATCGGGACACTGCAGTTTACGAACGAAAAACCGAACCAGATCGTCCCGGCATTCCTGGAAAAACTGGCTCAGCGGTATCGATTCGGCGGCGATCGGTGTGGTCATGCGCGTGAGGGGGCTGGCAAGATTAGCTGAATAAGTCGCGATTAAAGCAAATTTCGCACCGTCCGCGAAAGTCCCGAGTTTTCGGCGATCGACCGCCGCCGCTCAGTCCAAACCAGGTGAAAGCGCGCGCTCGTTGCGGGATTTCACCCGATTGCCCGACCAGAAACGCGGCTGAAGTCGCCGAGGTCGCAAGCTAGGGACGCCCGGCGCGGCGAACGTGTAATCTTGCGTTTAGCGGGCGTCAGGCCGAAACGGCGTGCCAATCTCGGCCGGCTTCGGGACGAAGCGCGCGGCCGCGACGCCGTCGCTCTTGCGTAAGGCGCAAAAAAAATTTCCGGTGGGTGTTCATGATTTGGTTTCTGAAACGGCTTAGTTAGGGACGGTGCCGTGGCGGCACTCCAACTCATCGTTCAGGAGAATTATCATGAGTCAACGTTTCAAGCTTCGTCGCGCGCCGTTTGCAATGACCGCGTTGGCGCTGGCTATCGCCGGCCTGCCGCTGCAAGCGGCGGAAACCGACGCCGGCGCGGCGAAGGTTTACACGATTCCGGCCGGCACGCTAAGTCAGGCCTTGACGAACTTTGCCGACCAGGCCGACATCAAACTGATCTTCAATCCGGAGCTGACCCGAAACCTGAACGCTGCGCCGCTGCAAGGGCCGGTGACCGTCGAGCAAGGCTTGCGCGAATTGTTGAAAGGCAGCGGCCTGGGTTTTCGGATGACAAACAAGAGCACCTTCGTCATCGAAGCCAGGCCGGTATCGGTGACGGAACAGCCGGGGATGGCGACCACGATGCCGGCGGTCACGGTCACCGGCGCCCGGTTTAGTCCGGACAACGATCCGGCCGGCTACAGTGTG
>NZ_JBYMAP010000292.1:0-4351 GCF_057766305.1 Methylomonas sp. BG-2
CCAAGAACAATGCGAGGGATTGCAGTCCTTGACTTCTGACTATCCCTTGGTTCGCAAATGGAAGCTTAATCGATAATCTAACTTCTATACTGCGTCATTTTGACGCGCAGCTTTTGAGGCCGAATTTTGTGTGTGGGCCAGCAGAATGTGCAAGTTGGCGCAGTTGGTGTGCAACTTGTAGCACCATAGCCGTGCAACTAAGACTGCCAAGGGTGCGCAAGTAGCATGCGATTTCGCACGGTCTTGCTGCCAGTTCCCGGCAACGTTGAGCCAACCAAGCATTCAAACCTGTAAAGTTGTCAAACTTGGGCGTCGGGGTGAACAGCCAACTGCGGATATCACAAACCTGTTTTTCCACCTGGCCTTTCTCCCAGCCTGACTCCGGTGTACAGGCAATCGGCTCGAACAGGTAATGGTTGGCCAGCGTTAGAAAACGGCGGTTAAATTGCCGCTCTTTCCCGGAGAATATCGCATCCACGACCGTCTTCAGGTTGTCGTAGACCATGCGTTTCGGCACGCCACCGAAGAAGGCGAATGCCTGATTATGCGCGTCCAATACCATCTCCTGTGTTTCCCTCGGATAGGCGATCACGAACATCTGGCGGCTATAAGTCAGGCGGAACTGGGCCACTTTCACCACCTGTTCGACACCCGCAATCACGGCGGTTTCATGGCTCCAATCGAACTGACAGGTCTCACCGGGCGGAAAATACAACGGCACGAACACTTGCGTCACGGGTGGCGACCCTGATTGGTCTTGCTTCCAGGCTTTCACGTAACGCCGGACGGCGCAATAACCGCCGACATAACCTTCAACCTGCAAGCATTCAAATAACCGTTGTGCCGTACGGCGACGCTTTACCGGTAATCGACTATCGGCTTCCAACCATTGCTCAAGCTGATTGCGAAATGGGCCTAGCTTGGGATGGGGCTGGGATTTACGCACCGGATACACCGGTTCATCCAGCGTATGGAGATGTTTACGGATGGTGGGGCGGGATAATTTGAATTGTTTGGCCAACTCACTGACGGTCGCTTTCTCCACAAAATGCAACCGCCGAATTTCGGCGACTTCTTCCACGTCTATCACTCCAGGATTCTCCGGCAAAAAGCCGGGCATTGAACAACCTGGGATGGAAACTTTTCAACGCCCTTTTCCCCAGGACCCTGGAAAGTTTTGCACGCCGGTTAACAGTTATTTAGTGCAAAAATAACCTTGCGATACTTAATATAGAGTCGACCAGTGTCAAAAAAGAGTTTTTTCACTAACCTGTTAAATATAGAACGGTTTTGGTATCGGGCCTTCACCCCGCCTTTAAAGTTTCAGTTTTAATGTTAGCGGGGGGTAGAGCTGCCCTTCAATAAATAATAAGCTAATAATATTTTCCTGACATATTGTACTCCTCAAAATTTAGCTATTAAATAGTAAGGGACGTTGCAATCAATCGTAAGCGGTCTTTAAACCACGTTATTGATTTTCAGAACGAAGTTGTAGCAGTTTATGAGGTTTTTGGCTCGACGAGTTGCCAAGGCAGCAATGCCTCGAAGTCTTCGACGGTTTTGGCCAGAGGTAACTGACGGAACAACGCCACCAGATAGGTGTAGGGTTCGATGCCATTGGCTTTGCTGGTTTCGATGAGCGAGTAGAGGTTGGCGCTGGCCTGGGCACCGGCTACGGTGTCGCAAAATAACCAGTTGCGGCGACCGACGACAAAGGGACGGATGGCGTTTTCGCAGAGATTGTTGTCGATGGGCCAAGCACCGTTCTCGACAAAGCGAATCAGCTTCGGCCATTGCGACGAGAGATAATGCAAGGCCTTGCCCAGCAAACTGCCGGGCGTGACCCCATGCAGATGCTGTACCAGCAAGGCTTCGATTTTGGCCAACACCGGCGTGCTTAACTGATGTCTCTCTTGTCCGCGCTGTTCGGCACTCAGGTCTTTCGCCTTGGCTTCAATGGCATACAACTCGCCGATCGCGGCGATAAACTGCGTCGCCAGTTGTTCGGGTCCGCGCACGGCTTTGGGGATGGCGGCTTCTGCTTCGACAAAATAGCGGCGCGCATGCGCCCAACAGCCCAGATGAATTAATCCTCGGGCCATTGTCATGCCGTTATAGACCTCATAACCGTCGCTCATCAGGGCCACGCCGGGCTTGATGCCTTCATACAGCGGCTGCGCATGTGTGCCCCCGCGCCCCGGCGTATAGCTGAACAGTCGGATCGGTGGCCCGGAGCCTGTCATTTGCGCCCAGAGATAACTTTTCGTTTGTGCCGCTCGCCCTGATTCTTTGAGCACCTGAACAACGGTTTCGTCGCCCAAGATCAGATCGGCCTCCAGCAGATGATCGCGCAGCAAATTGATGATGGGCTGCACCGCCTGACCGACCCGCACCATGCTGGCGGCCAGGGTGGTCCGCGACAAATCACCGCCGAATCGGCTGAGTAATGTGGCTTGTCGATACAGCGGCAGGCTGTCCTGGTATTTGGCGGTGACGATCCAGGCCAAGGCCGTTTCGGTCAATAAGCCTTTGGGAATGAGGCGCGCCGGTGCCGGCGTCACGCGAATGCTGTTGTCGCAGCAGGGGCAGGCATATTTGATACGATGATGCTGGATCACCCGCACTTGCTGCGGCACGATGTCGATCTGCTCGCTGATTTCGGCGCCGATTTCCACCAGCTGGGCGCCATCATGGGCGCAAATGCGTTCGGCTTCCGGTAATTCATGGCGCACGATCTCGCGCGGCAGATGGGGGTCGAGCGGTTTGCGGCCACGCTTGTTGCGGTTGTGAGCGGCGACTTCGAGTACTTCAGGTGTGGCTTCCTCGGCAATCGGTGCCCCTTGTGGGGCTAACGCTTCGGCTTCGTTCAGGAATAGGTCGCGCTGGGCCGGATTAGCCCGCGCCTCGGACTTGGGGGCATAGAGCCGATGCAAAAAGGCATCCACGCGTTCTTTCAAACAATCCCGCTCGACCGTCACCAACCGCAGTTGATTCGCCAGCCGTTGCTGTTCGTTTAGCAGCGCCTGATAATCGTCGGAGGACAGCGTAATGGTCGTCGTCATGCCGCTATTTTACGCGATTTAACTCCTTGTTTCAGCTGGTTTTTGTATACATTCGCACGGGATGCGGCTGCATCGCC
The DNA here is from genome assembly GCF_057766305.1 of Methylomonas sp. BG-2. Lineage (NCBI taxonomy): Bacteria > Pseudomonadati > Pseudomonadota > Gammaproteobacteria > Methylococcales > Methylococcaceae > Methylomonas > Methylomonas sp. BG-2. The sequence goes on from NZ_JBYMAP010000292.1 coordinate 3,140, forward strand.
GCTAGGTCAATACCGGCTAATAACCAATGGAGTTGCTCCACCGTCAAGGTCACCACTGCCGCGTCTTTCGGCCAGCAAAATCGATCCGATTCCAACCGTTTGATCATCAGCCAGAAACCGGTACGATCCCACAGCAGCAACTTGATCCGATCCCGGCGCCGATTGCTGAACACATAGATGGCCGGCTCAAACGGATTCAAGCCTAACGCTTGCTCAACCAGCAAGGCCAAACCATTGATAGCCTTACGCCCATCGACCGGCTCTCGGTGCAGGTAGACTTTTAATCCCGGTTCGAAGCGGAACATGGCAGTTCAGCCAACGCATTCAAAAGCAACGGCAGATCGTTTAATGCAACAGACGATAGCTCAAGCTTGACGCCGTTGGGTAAGGTTACGATGATGGCTGGTTTAGTCGGCTGCTCCGCACCCAGGGCTAAAACCGGCGCAAAAGTCGGCAACGCTAATGTGCTGTTCCGTACCGAGGCGCCTGCTTCTGGGTGTAAGCCTATCCATTTACGCAGCAGATTGGCATTGATACCGTGTTCCAGCGCGACCTTGGCAACCGATTGTCCCGGTTGCAAACAGATTCGGACCAACTCCCGTTTGGCTTCCCGATCATAAAGACATCGGCCATCTCGCCCGTGGCCTGCGATCAATGGGCGCGATAGGCGAGTAGTGTGCTCCTTCATAAGTGTCCACCTGATTATAAGTGGACACTATCTTCGCGTCTTTCGAGCAACTGATATAGACGCTGTCTATAGATCGCTTACGAATTAAAGGCTAACGTAGTCGTTATTGATGACGACGAAATTTCGGCAGCATCTACCACTTGCGCGTTGGAAGGATTCTTTCAGACAGTGACCTTTATGTCCGGCGAGGAGGCTCTAGCCAGAATGGAATCTCTTCAAGCGGACGTGGTATTGTTGGACATCAAAATGCCCGGTTTAGATGGTTATGAAACCTGTCGTCGTCTGCGTGCCATGATTCCGTCGAATAAACAGCCCGCGGTCATCTTTTTGTCATCGCTGGATACCCTTGAAGATAAGTTAATTGCTTACGATGCGGGTGGCGATGATTTTCTGAGCAAAACAGTCGATCCCGATGAACTCATGCGGAAAGTGCAAACCATGTGGTTTTGGGTTAACGAGCGCAAACGTTTACAGAGCGAGCACGATTCAGCCCAACGAATGGCGATGGATTTTTTGACCAATCT
>NZ_JBYMAP010000293.1:0-4317 GCF_057766305.1 Methylomonas sp. BG-2
ATGGGGGTTGTAGATCAGGCTCGAATATTCATCTGAAAGCGTTTGCCAAACTACGGAAACATCGATGTCTGAACGCCCTCAATCTCGGCTAAAGTCCCTCCCGCGCCCTTCATTCTTAAATCCGCCATCCCCGCATGCTTAGGCGGGTGGGCTACCGGTGCATGGCTGGCCCGGTAGCGCCGCCGCGAAAATCAGACCTCCGCGCCGCTCAGCCAGGTGTCGTGCTTGTTACACACGCTGAGCGCGTAAAGCGCGCCGCTGTAGCCTTCCAGCGGAAAGGTCGATACCGGCACGGTGTCCTTGGCCGGGTCCAGCATGTGTTCGGCGAGGAATTTGAAATTGTTGTCGAGCAGAATGTGTTTGACGATGTAGTGCTCGTAGCCTTTCATTTCGTGCGGCGTGGTGACTTTAACCAGCGTTTTGCCGCCATCCTTGCTGATCTCGATGACCGGCAGGTGAGTAGCGGCTTTGCCGGCCCAACGACCCTGCGATTCCTGGGTATAAAACAACTCACCCTGCGGCGTGGGTAATTTGGTTTCGGCATGGCCTAGCGCGGGGGCGGCGAGGCCGGCAACTGCGGTGGCGGTACTCAGTTTTAGAAAATCGCGACGTTCCATAGAGGGCTTCCTGTGTGAGTGGCTGAGTGAAATATCGGTGAGAACCGACGGAGATACAACGATAATCGATAATGTCGAAGCGGTAAAACGGATTTAGCCGGCCGCGACCGTTTCGCCGCGCAAACGTCCGTACGACCAGTAGGCCGCGCAAGCGCCTTCCGACGACACCATGCACGAGCCCATCGGGTTCTCGGGCGTGCAGACGGTGCCAAGCAGTTTGCAATCCCTCGGTTTTTTGGCGCCGCGCAAAATCGCCGGACATTCGCAGCCCTTGACGTCGCTGGCGCGAATTTCCGGGATCGGGTAGCGGCGCTCGGCGTCGAAATCGGCGTATTCAGCGCGGATTTGCAAGGCGCTGTCGGCGATTAAGCCCAGGCCGCGCCATTCGAATTGAGCGCGCGGCTCGAACACCTCGGCGGTCAGGGTTTGCGCCTTAAGGTTGCCCTCGCGGCTGACTGCTCGGCTATATTCGTTTTCGACGATATGCCGGCCGGTATTGAGCTGGCGGATCAGCATCAGCGCCGATTGCATCACGTCCAGTGGCTCGAAGCCGGCGATCACAATCGGTTTGCCATATTCATCCGCAAAGACTTCGTAGGGCCGGCTACCGATCACGCTGCTGACGTGCGAAGGTCCGAGAAAGGCGTCGATTGCCACTGGCTGCGGCGCGTTCAAAATCGCCCGCATCGCCGCAGGCGTCAGCACGTGATTGCAGAACACCGAGAAATTGGTCAGCCCCTCCGCGCGCGCTTGTTGAATCGCCACCGCGGTCGGCGGCGTGGTGGTCTCGAAGCCGATCGCGAAAAACACCACCGGCCGGCCTGGATTGTCGCGGGCGATTCGCAACGCATCTTGCGTCGAATACACCATGCGGATGTCGCCACCGGCGGCCTTGGCTTTCAGCAGGCTGTTGCGGCCGCTGGCCGGTACCCGCATTAAGTCGGCGTAGGTACAAAGGGTGACGCCGTGCTGTTCGACCAACTGGATGGCGTTATCGATCCGGCCGGTCGGCAGCACGCAGACCGGGCAACCCGGACCATGCACGAACTCGACGTTGGCGGGCATCAAATCCTGCACGCCGTAACGAAAAATGGCATGGGTGTGGCCGCCGCAAAATTCCATCAATCGGTAGTGCCGCCCCGGATCGACGGTAGCGGCGATCGCGGCGGCCAATTGAGTCGCTAAGTCTTGTTGGCGGAATTCGTCGATGTATTTCATGATGCGGTTAGGCCGGCCTCGGCAAACAGTGCCAATGTCTTCAGCGCCTCGGCTTCATCAATTTTATTAAGCGCGTAGCCGACATGTACCAGCACGTAATCGCCGACGACCACGTCGTCGACCAAGGCCAGCGACACCTCGACCTTGACGCCGTCCACGGATGCCGTCGCCGTGCATTGATCGGCTTGAATTTCTATGATCTGGGCGGGTAGAGCTAGACACATGGTTAGTTTGCGGTTCTGACAAGTTGAATAATGTATATCATCGGCGTTTCAGCCTTCGGCCAACTCGCTCCGTCGTTCTCAGGGATGGGGCGGTGAGAGACCCAAAACCGAAATTGAAGTGCGATGACTATCGCCGGCTGCCTCTGGTAATGCCGTTGGGTATTTTGCCGGTAATCGCTTGATTTAGCGAGTGCCGCACGCTGAGCGTTCAACGGCACCCAACACAACAAATGTTTAGCTTTGCGCGAGTCGCCGGCAAAAAGTTCCTTACTTTCATCCGATTTTAATCTTCGAAGTGAATTAATACCTTGATATTGCGACTCATATCACACTATGATCGGTTAACAATAATAATTCACCCAATCCGGACCCAATATGCGCGCTTTGGTTTTGCTAATCATGGCCTTATTCGCGGGAGAAAGCTATTCCGAGACTGAAATTGCCGCTGCCGAATGCGAAGACGCACGGGCGGCCCGCTTGGTTTCATTGCAGGGATCGGTCTCGGTCGAGTTTGATCACCGATGGCGCGCCGCCGCGCTGGACGAGCGCTTATGCGAGGGTAGCCGGCTCAAGGTCGAGGCGAATAGTCGCGTTTCTCTGCAACTCCCCAATGGCGAAATCCTCCGGCTGTATAAAGAGACGGTACTGTCCCTAAACGGTATCAGCCAGGATCAACCGACGGTATTGGATTTAGTGAAGGGCTTCGTCCATTTTCTGAGCCGCACGCCTAAACGACTGACCGTGACGACGCCGATCGCCAACGCCGGTCCGGAAGGCACCGAGTTTGCGTTGCGCGTGGACGATACCCAGGCCGCGCTATGGGTTTATGAAGGCGGCGTCCGCTTTTTTAACGCTCAAGGCAGTATCAGCCTACAGCCGGGCCAAAGCGCGGAAGCCGCCCTGGGTCAGGCGCCGCGCGCGGTCATCGACTTGCGGCCCGCCGACGCGGTCAGTTGGGCGCTCTATTACCCGCCGCTGGTCGCGGCCAAACCGTCGTCGCTGTCCCCGTCATTGCAATCCGCATTGCTAGATTATCGGCAAGGCCGTATCGATGCAGCCTTAAACAACCTGGACGCGTTGCCGGAAACTCGCGACAGTTTAAAAATCAGGGCGGCCTTGCGCCTGATCGTCGGCCGGGTTGATGCGGCCAAGCAGGATGTCGCGGCTTTGCTGGCAACCGATCCGAACGACGCCGATGCGCTGGCCTTGCAATCGGTGGCCGCGTTGACCCAGAACGCCAAGGACGATGCGTTGGCACTGGCGCGGCGCGCGGTGGCTGCAAGTCCGCAATCCGTGCCGGCTCAAAGCGCGCTGTCCTACGCCGAACAGAGCCGCTTCGAACTAAACAATGCCCTGCAAGCCGCAACGCGCGCCACCGAACTGGCGCCGGAAGATGCCTTGGTATGGGCGCGCCGCGCCGAACTGGAAATGGCCAATGGCTTGACCGATGACAGTCTTACTTCCGCGCAAAAAGCATCGGCTCTGGACCCAAACCTAGAGCGCACCCAAAGCGTGATCGGTTTTGCCGAACTGGCGCGCGTCAACATCGACGCCGCTAGACAGCACTTCGAGACCGCCGTGAAGTTGGATTCGACGGCGCCATTGGCTCGCCTGGGGCTGGGCTTGGCGAAGATTCGCGCGGGCGAACTGGAAGAGGGCCGCGCGGACCTGGAGATCGCCGCTACGCTGGACCCCGTCAATTCGTTGATCCGCAGCTATCTCGGCAAAGCTTATTACGAAGAACGTCGCGATCCCTTGGCCCGCGATCAGTTCGACTTAGCCAAACAACGCGACCCCAAAGACCCGACCCCGTATTTCTACGACGCAATTCGCAAGCAAACCACCAATCGCCCGGTGGAAGCGTTGCACGACATGCAGCAAGCGATTGAGCTGAACGATAATCGGGCGGTGTATAGGTCGGAATTGCTATTGGATGAGGATTCCGCGGCACGAACCGCCAATATGGCGCGGATATACAATGATTTGGGATTTGGGAGGGTGGCACTGAAGGAGGCTTGGAAGTCGTTAGGACGCGATGCCACGAATCCGTCAGCGCATCGGTTTTTATCTGATACCTACCGCGAACCTCGCTTTCGAGTCGCTAGAGCCAGCGAATTGTTACAAGCCCAGTTACTGCAACCCATCAACATTACCCCGGTACAGCCGCAATTGACCGATGAAAACATCGGTTTTTTGAATAACACCGGGTCGGGGTCTATATCGAGCAATGAATACGATCCTCTATATACCTCAAATGG
>NZ_JBYMAP010000294.1:0-4310 GCF_057766305.1 Methylomonas sp. BG-2
TTGTTTAATTGACTCTAAGGGCAAAACACATATATATGGATCTAACTCAAGTATTGACATAGAGAATTCAATCAGACGATCAGAGATAGAGTTAGCCAATTCCGAGCTAAAGCAAGGGTTATTAGTTCTATCCGAGGACAGGAAAATTGACAGAAATATTATTGACAAGATTGTAAAAACTATTTGCGCCATGGGGAACAATGGACCAACAAATACAGGGAAAATATTGATTGGAGTAACAGATAAAGATTCGGACAAGGACAGAATAAAAATACTAGATAAAATCGAACCAAGAAAAGTTGGCAAGCGCTTCGTTGTCGGAATTTCAAGAGAGGCTAAGTTACTTGGGTTATCCTTGGAAGATTATTTCTCAAAATGGAAGGAAGGAATCAGAAACTCAGATCTATCCATTGGAATAAGGGATTCCGTTCTTTCTAATATGGATTTTAATCAATTCTACGGATTAGGTGTAATTACCATTACAATCCCTCCCCAAAAAGAAATGGCCTATGTCGGTGATGATACATATTTGAGGAGTGGAGATGAGACAATCAAAGCAGAAAATGCAAAACAGATCGCTGCGATAGCAAATAGATTTTGAGCAAAGCGATACTCAGCATAGATGCGGCCAAAGCCCGGCGGGGTCCGCACCGTGTACCCTACATCCGCTTGTTTGCTTTGGTGATGAGGCACTTCGACCCATGTTAGCCCGCGTAGGGCGTATTAGCGATAGCGTAATACGCCGGATGTGAAACCGTTTCATTCGGCGCAATACGGCTTCGCCTATTGTCGCCCTACCGGTTATCTCGTGTCTTGAAGGCAAATAATGTATTTCCATCGTTCCCACGCTCCGCGTGGGAACGCGGCCCCGGACGCTCCAGCGTCCATCACCAAACAACTATCTCAATCAACCCCGCCAAGCCTTCATAGTTGGCGGTACTGGAATAACGTCGATGCTGCGGTAAGTTCACATAACCGCGTTTAACCGGGTTAGCGTGGATGTAGTCCAGCTTCTGCCGCACCAGGCTTCGACTGGCTCAGCCCGGACGGAATAGCAATATAGGCGCGCATGCACTCTTGCCAGAACTGGTACTCGCGGTCCCGTTTATGCGCGGCTTTGGCAAAATGCAGGCGTTGCAGCAGGCGTTCGGCTTTTTGCTGCTGCAGGAGGTCGATGATCCGGCGTGCGGTGTAGGATTTGAAGCTAGGACGCATTGGTCCAATTCCGGCGCCTGAGCGATGAAATGCAGGTGATTTTCCAGAATTACCTAACCGTAGAGTTTTAACCCTGTGTGTTGGCGTTGGTATTGCCAACTGTCGAGGACGATTTGCAAGGTTTCCGGGCGGGTAAACAAGGCCAGCCATTCGACGCCGGTGCTGGTCATGAAATGGGGTTTGTCGGCTTCGGTGATTTGATAACGGCTTCTTCCCATGATTTGCCTTATTCAAAAGGACGCCGAGCGTCCTGGGCTGCATTCCCACGCGGAGCGTGGGAACGATGATAAATCTATCCATAGGCAACGACATCACTCCAAACTTGTCAACAAGACATCCCCAGCGGATAATCAGGCTTACTTTTCGACTTACCCAAGGAGTATGCCGGTGTCTACCGCCACGATTACCCTATCCAGCAAGGGCCAGGTTGTCATCCCCAAGGAAATTCGCGACGAACTGCATTGGGAAGCCGGCACGGAACTCACTTTGATTGCCAATGCCTCCAGCGTTACATTGAAAGCGGTGCCTAAGAAGTCCGGCCGTAATTTGGCAGACTTGATCGGCATGCTCAAGCACGACGGGCCTGCTCTTTCCACTGAAGCCTTATGTCAGCCGGTAGATCTCAACGAAGAGGACGACCAGGACGCAAACCATGATCGCCTTTGACACCAACCTGCTGGTGCGGGCGTTAGTGGACGATCATCCGGAACAGGTGGCCGTGGTTCGCCAATTGATTGCCAGCGACAGCATTTTTATCTCGCGCACCGTTCTGCTGGAAACCGAATGGGTTCTGCGCGCCCGCTATAAAAAATCCCGCGACCAACTTAGCGCATTTTTCTCGGCATTGTTGGAAGTAGACAACACTGTGGTCGAAGATGCCGAAGCCTTCAGCCATGCCTTGGAATGGTACGCGCAAGGCGCCGATTTCGCCGATGCCTTGCATCTGGCGGCTTGCGGTAAAGCCGTGATGCATACCTTCGACCGCGATTTTTGCAAGTCCGCGCGCGAGGCCGGTAGTACGCCGGAAGTCCGGGTTTTGCAGGTCTGAGGCCGGCCTTACACGGTAGGTGGCGCGTCGCCCAAACGCCGTCTACTTCAATCTTCCCCCGCAAGCCGTCTGACCGTCAGCGCCGCGCGTTGCTCGATCAGCTGTACGATGTGTTCAACCACCGGATTTCCGGCGAATTGATGGGTTACCGATGTCTGCAAGCTGCGAGCGACCACTGGTAGCCTTTGGCACAAACCTAGAATGCGTTTTCGGGTTTGCGCTACCGATAAGCCCGCCGCTTGGGCAAAGCGATCCCAGTGTCTTGCCTGTACTTCGCTGAATTTGTATTTGCCACCCAACTGCATCGCCATCTTTGGCGTCAGGCTGGGATAAACGGCGGTTGACAATACGTCGTAGAGCGGCGCCAGAACGGCGCCTTTGTCGGCATACAAGATGGAAAAGTTCTTGGCATGAGCGTCGTGGTTGCCGATCAAGGCATTGAAAATAACCGCATCCAGCAGTCGCAACACTTGCGGCGCACTCGGTCGGGTCACGCGGCGGACCAAGTCAAAACACTGGTCCAGACCCGGCCCGCCCTCGTTTTGGTATTTCAGTTCCGGCACCACGCCAAGTGCTTGGCAGAAATCTTCCTGATGCAGCCGCACGCGTTGGCTATTTGCAGCTTGAGTTCTGTCATAACGCTCAACCAGCAGAAATGAACGATCACCGATTGCACAAATCCTCGACTGTGCGGCCTGGAATTGCATCGCACCTGTCAATGCCAGACAGAAACCTTCGTTAATCACACTGTCTTCAAAGGCAGCGATGGCCGGTTTGAGAATATGACTACTGGGCGTACCATTGCGGGGCAGACCGATTCGTTGCCCATCAAACACCACCGGCAATTTATCCTGAGCGCCAGCCAACGATAAGCGCAAGCCATCCTGACCGGCCAGCATCGGGCGCTGGGGCAATTCATCCAGCACGGCAAGCAGGTCATCGTTGGACAGCCAGTCAATATCGCTCGCTGAATTAGACACAGCGGGTAAACCGTCTGGCGGCAATAGCGAAACGGCGCCGGCGCATTCGCCACCGATATGATCAAGTAACGCAAAGTCGTTTTGCTTCGAGACCTGAAACTGGCGTGCGACCAATTGGCGTAACTTGCCCTCCGGTAACAGTCCGGCAAAGAAAGGCCGCGCCTGCAAGTCGTTGAACGGTTCTACTTGCAACGGTAACAAACAGGACAGAGGGACTGCGTCGGATTGTTGCAGCCAGTCGGCGTCATAGCTAAATTGCAGTCTGCCTTCAACCAGGGCCAAATTCCCCACTCGACGATCAAATAAATAGACCGCAAGCAAATAGCTCATGGTGCTTCGCTTATTTCCGGCAGGCCATCGAGCATGACCAGCCCGCCCAGTGCCTCAATCACACGCATCACCGTTTCCAGACGCACGGTCGGCTTGCCTGCTTCGAGGTCAACGATAAAGCGAACGCCAACACCTGCCGCCAACGCCAATTCGGATTGAGTTAATCCGAGCTGTTTGCGGGCGGTGCGTAGCGCCTGGCCAAGTTGTTGGGTAGATTGGATGTTGATCATAAGGTTTTTCCCGTTCGGGAAATTATTAGGCGAGAGCAACCAATATGCAAGTTTAATTTCCCGTACGGGAAAATTAATTTAGAATTTACGATAGACAAGCATCGAAGTTCCCGTTCGGGAAAAATAGCCCCTTTCTCTGCCAAGTCTATCTGACTGTGATGGTTAGCGCTGAATGCTGATGATATAACTTAGGGTAATTGCAAGAACGAACCAAAAGAAAACAACCGACAGCATCGGCGAGTGACGGCTTCCGTCCGTAAAGATTTTCGCCCATCCATGGGACGAAAATCAGGACTCCACCGTCACGGTGATGGCCTTCGGCGGCCCCGATGCGTCCGCGTCACCTCGTTTCGACCCAACCAGGGGTCGAAACATCGGCTCTCGCATGACTTAACGGCGTGTCGCGATGCCTTGCAGGTTTTCTGCGAAAACCCGCCCGGCGCTACGCCTATCGGGGACTAAAATTCATCACTTCGCTTTCGCTCCGTTTCCATGAATTTCAGCGAA
>NZ_JBYMAP010000295.1:0-4283 GCF_057766305.1 Methylomonas sp. BG-2
TGGGTGTTTAAACCAAATTTGCATAAACAGCCGGCTGACGAGGCCAACGGCGTCTGCGTTTATAATGCGGGTTTTTGCTCGCCATCCATTAACTGCATGTCCCTTGCTGCCGAACTCAAACGCCTTTCCCATCAGCTAAACCAATGCCTTGGTACCGACCGCCATGCCCTGAAGCGCCAGTTCGACAGATTGCGTAATGAGGCTGGGAAGGGCAAGGATGTTACCGGGCAAGTCCAGCAACTGGCGGAAAAGATCGAGCGTTCCGTAGGTCGCTGTAACCAGCGCCGTGCCTCGGTGCCGGTTATCCAGTATCCGGATTTACCGGTTAGCGGCAAGAAGGACGAGATTGCCGAACTCATTAAAAACAACCAAGTGACCATTGTCTGCGGCGAGACCGGCTCCGGCAAAACCACGCAGTTGCCGAAGATTTGTCTGGAGATTGGCCGCGGTATCAGCGGCATGATCGGCCACACCCAACCGCGGCGGATTGCCGCCCGCACCGTGGCGGACCGAATCGCCGAAGAGCTGGGCCAGGCCATCGGCAATACCGTCGGTTACAAGGTACGTTTTCACGACCAGACCGCGCCGAACTCGCTGGTCAAATTGATGACCGACGGTATTTTACTGGCCGAGACCCAGAACGACCGCTATCTAAACCAGTACGACACGCTGATCATAGATGAGGCCCACGAGCGCAGTCTGAACATCGACTTTTTGCTGGGTTATCTGCGCTGGTTGCTGCCGAAGCGGCCGGATTTGAAGGTGGTGATTACTTCGGCGACCATCGACCCGGAACGATTCGCCAAGCATTTTAATGGCGCGCCCATCGTCAACGTCTCCGGCCGCACTTATCCGGTGGATATTCGCTACCGACCGATCGAGTTGATCGAGGAAGACGACGAAACTTCGGCCGACTTGCAGCAGGCCATTCTGGATGCGGTAGACGAGTTGTACCGGGATTTGCGCGGCGACATTTTGATTTTCCTGAGCGGCGAACACGAAATTCGCGAGACTACCGAATCGCTGCGCAAGTCACACCACAACAGTCGCTACGAGGTGTTGCCGTTGTATTCCAAGCTCAGCGTCGCCGAGCAGGAGCGGGTGTTCAAGCCTTCCGGCAACAAACCGCGCATCGTGTTGGCCACCAACGTCGCCGAAACGTCTCTGACCGTGCCCGGCATTCGTTGCGTTATCGACTCCGGTCACGCCCGCATCAGTCGCTACAGCGCCAAAAGCAAGATTCAGCGTTTGCCGATTGAGCGCATCTCCCAAGCCAGCGCCAACCAACGGGCAGGGCGTTGCGGCCGAGTCGCGGAAGGTATCTGCATCCGCTTGTATTCCAAAGAGGATTATCTAGCCCGCCCGGAATTTACCGATCCCGAGATCTTGCGTACCAATCTGTCGTCGGTGATCTTGCAGATGGCGGCCTTGAAGCTGGGCGACATCGAGGAATTCCCGTTCGTCGAGCCGCCCGATGAAAAAATGGTCCGCGACGGCAAGACCTCGTTGTTCGAGGTCGATGCGCTGGACAAGCAAGGCCAGCTGACCGAAACCGGCCGGCAATTGGCGAAGATTCCCACCGACCCGAAACTGGCGCGGATGCTGTTGGCGGCGGCGCAATTGGGCTCGCTGCACGAAGTGTCTATCATCGTCTCTGCGTTGAGCATTCAGGACCCGCGCGACAAGCCGGCCGACAAACTGCCGCAAGCCGAAGCCAAGCACGCCCAGTTCAAGGCCGAGGATTCGGACTTTTTGACGCTGTTGAATCTGTGGAACGCCTTCGAGGAACAGAAGAAACACCTGACCAACAGCAAACTGCGCAAGTACTGCCAGGACAACTTTCTGTCCTACATTCGCATGCGCGAATGGCACGACATTCACACTCAAATCATGCAGGTGGCGCGCGGCGATCTGGCTCTGAAGACCGCCGGCAATCCGGCCAACTACGAGCAAATCCACATGGCCTTGCTGCCGGGTTTGCTGTCGAATATCGGCTTTCGCCACGAGCAATACGAATATTTGGGCGCGCGCGGCCTGAAGTTTTTCATCTTCCCCGGTTCCGGCCAGCACAAGGCGCGGCCGAAGTGGATCATGGCCGCCGAGCAGGTCGAGACCAGCAAGGTCTACGCCCGCACCGTCGCCAAGATCGAACCGGAATGGATCGAAGCCTGCGCTCAGCATTTGGTCAAACGCAATTACTACGATCCGCATTGGGAGAAAAACGCCGGCCGCTGCGGCGTGTTCGAGCGCACCTTGTTATACGGCTTGACCTTGCAAGCCAAACGCAAAGTACCTTACGAAAACGTCGATCCGAAAGCGGCGCGGGAGATGTTCATCCGCCATGCGCTGGTCAATCAGGATTACCACTCCAACGCACCGTTTTTTAAAGCCAACGAGAAGCTGCTGGAGGAGGTGGGTTACATCCAGCACAAGGGCCGCCGCGTCGATTTGATCGAGGACGAGGAATGGCTGTATCAGTATTACGATAAGAAGCTGCCGGCCGAAATCGTTAGCGGCATTACCTTGGACCAATGGCGCAAGCAGGTCGAGCGGGATAATCCCAAGATTCTGTTCCTGACCAAGGAGGACCTGACCCGCACCGACGACAACCAAATCAACGACTGGGATTTTCCGGACAGCAAGAAAGTCGGCGATCTGACCATCGAGTTGCATTACCGCTTCGAGCCGGGGCATGACGAGGACGGCGTCACCGCGATTATTCCGGTGCACCAGCTCAACCAGATTCGCCAGCAGCCGTTCGATTGGCTAGTGCCGGGCATGCTGGAGGAAAAGGTGGTGGCGCTGATCAAGGCTCTGCCCAAGCATCTACGCAAACATTTCGTGCCGGTGCCTAACACCGCCAAGGCCTGCCTGGAAATCGAGCCGGATTTTAAAGGTTCGCTGTACGAATGGCTGAGTAACCGCTTGCGCAAATTGACCGGCGAGGCGATTCCGCTCAACGAATGGCAACCGGACCAATTACCCGAGCATTTGAAAATGAACTTCCGGGTGGTGGACGATGCCGGCCGGGCCATCGGCTACGGCCGTAATCTGGCCAAGTTGCAAGCCCAGTTCGCGACCAAGGCCGGCGACAGTTTCGACAAACTGGCGCAGGAAGAAATGAATCACACCGGCTGCATCGCCTGGGCCTTCGACGACTTGCCGGAGACCTGGCAATTCATGCAAAAAGGCCAGAGCTTCATCGGTTTTCCGGCGATTGTTGACGAAGGGCAGACGGTTGGGGTGAAAATTCTGGAAACCCAGCACAAAGCCGAGCTGGCTCACTTCGACGGCCTGACCAAGCTGTATCAGTTGGTCTGCAAAAAGGACGCGCAATACATCCTGAAAAACCACGGCGTAGCCCCGGCTTTGCAGCTGGCCTATAACCAGTTGCCGGTTCACCCGTTGTTGAAAGATAGAGCCGGCGGCGACTTCAAGGACGATGTGTTGTACGGGGTATTCGCGGCGGCCTTCGTCGAAGGCCAGATCATCCGCAGCCAGCGGCAGTTCGAAGCCGTTTTGGCGGCGAAAAAATCGACGCTAATGACGACGATGACCCAGGCCGGCAAGCAAGTCGGCGAAATCCTGAGCCAATATCAAACACTACGGAAGCGCTTGCAACAACCCGGCGTGGCGCCGGCGGTGCGGGAGGACATCGAGCAGCAGTTCGGCCTGTTGCTCTACAGGGGGTTTCTGCGCCATACCCCGGCCGGGCAGTTGGCGGCGATCGCTCGGTATCTGAAAGCCAGCGAATGCCGCTTGGACAAGCAAAAGCCGGATTCGCCGGACGTGCAGGGTCTGAAACGCTTGTGGCAACGGTATTGGCAGCACATCGAAAAACAAATGAAAACCTTGACGCCGACGCCGGAGCGGGAAAGCTTCCGCTGGGCCTTGGAGGAATTGCGGGTGTCGTTGTTCGCGCAACAGCTGAAGACCGCGTTTCCGGTGTCGGTGCAACGCTTGGAAAAGCAGTGGGATCAGGGCGTTTAGCTCGGCATCCATGGCTCTGGATACCCTCTTACCGTTGGGATGACAGTCTTTCTTCGAATCCGCCGAAGTAAAACTATTTACCCGGCGCTATTTATGACCCGGTGTGCCGGCCGGGTAAAGCCTGTACCAGCGTTGGATTAACCTAACGTTCATGAAGACTTGGCAATCATCCCGGCCAATGAAAGGCAGTTTCGTAGGAGCGACTTTCAGAGTAAAAGAGCCGAAGGGCTCAGGGTGAGCGGATATTTACGGAATGGGATAATAATAACTATGTTAAATAACCTGGGTTAAAT
>NZ_JBYMAP010000296.1:0-4260 GCF_057766305.1 Methylomonas sp. BG-2
CGAATCGGAATCGGGGGGCGATCCGGAACCGAGCGTCGAAATCGGTATTTCCAAACCGGTGCCTCCGCCACCACTCGCACAGCCGTCGCCATAGCCGCCGGCCCGCCGTGGACTCACCCGGCGGGTGAATGAAAAATCCCGCCCTTCGACCAACTCCGGACGAACGGGATTTTTCATCGCCCAACGGCTCTTTTGGGGTTAACCGATTCGTCGCGGCTTGATTCAACACTGACGGGAATGTTTATGGAAATGCTCGGGGCGATGCCCGTCGGCGTTTGGGCGCCGTTGCTGGGCTTGGGCTTGGCGGTATTCGCCGGGGTCTGGCTCGGCGAGCGGAAGGCGTTTGCCTGGCGCGGCAAAGTCGCGGCCTGGCGCTGGGTCCGGCTGGCGACCGTGCCGATCTGGGCGGCGACCGCTGCGGTCGCCTGGCTGCCGGCGCAAGCGGTTGGCGGTCCGGAAGCCTTGGCGGTGTTCTACTTGTGTTTGTTGCTGGTCTGCCCGGCCGTGTATTTTGGCTTGCATGTCTGGCTGGGGCGATGGGTTCGGCCGGCACTGAGCGGCGGCGAAGCGTTGGGCATCGCCGCCACCGGTTTACTGCCGGTCGCGCTGCCGGTCGTCGCCGCGCAGCTGTTGCAACCCTGGTATTTCGAAGCGCGCGCGGCTATCGCCGAGGCCGGCCGGTTGCGCGCGCCGGTGCGGCCCAGACCGCATCGCATCGTCGAGGCGCGCCGGTTTTTACTGCCGGAAATCGGTGAGGTCTGGGCCGAACATTGGCTGGCGCCGGGCGGCGTTCGGGTCGAACGCATCGAGGCGCGGCACGCCGGCGAGTTTTCGCGAGCCGATGACAGTATCGGCGGCGGTTTGTGCCGGGCCGGCGACGATGTCTACCTGTTTTGGTCCGCCGCCGCGCCGGCGCCGCATTGGCGGCTGTTTTGGCGCGACGATAGCGGTGAGTTGCGGCAGTCGGAATGGACTTCGCTGCCCGCCGCCGGGCCGGCCGAGCCGTTTGAGTTGCAATGGTCGGACGTCGGCGTGCGCCTGCCGGCGCGGATTCCGCTGGCCACGGTCTCCGTGGCGCGTGTCCCGGACGGCGGCGCGGAGTCTTTCGATGGTTTGTTGGGGCTGGGGGCGGTTTACGATCCGCTCGACAATTGCTTGCCGCTGGATTTTCGCTGGCCGGCCAAGCCGGGTTGGTCGGCGGCGCAAGCGTTGCGAATCGCGCAGTGGCGCATCGACTTGCAAGCGATGCGTTTCGCCACGTTCCGCCGACCCTAGCTTCCATCCCCGCCCACCCCAGCGCCATTCCGGCCGGCCATGGCTGCCGGGGTTAGCGTGGCCGGATACCCTGACAAGTGTAAGGCGCTTGTCCGGCGCAGATGCCCCAATAGCTGCCGAACAAACCTTCGTTGCCGGGCTTCCAGTTTTCGGCGAAGGCTTCGAAGACCACACCGGACCAGCCTTTTTCGGCCAGTTTCGCCAAGGTCGAATTCACCACCAAGGCTTGGTTGGCCGGGCTGGCGACGCCGCAATGCTGGCCGGTGTGGCCGTTGATCTCGGTGCCGTTTTCCGGGCCGCTGGGCCAGCCGAATTCGGTGACGACCACCGGCTTGCCGGGATAGGTCTTACGCAATTGGCTCAGGCGGGCGATATGAAAGTCGGCGGCTTGCTCGGCGCTGGTGCAAGGGTACAGGCCGGAAAACTTGTTTTCCCACCACGGAAAAATATTCGCGCCTATCCAATCGACCTTGGCCGCGAACTCGGTGGGCTGGCAGTCGGCGGTGCGGTCGCACCATTCCCACCAGGTATCGATCGTCGTCAGCGGCTGGTGGACGCCGGCTTCGCGGAAGGCGTCCAGGCACCGCATGATCTCGCTGTCCAGGGCCTTGGCGTGGCGGGTTCTTACTTCCGAACCGCAAGCCAGTTTGACGATGGTGTCCGAGTAAGTTCGGGCGGCGGCGATGCCGGCCGAAATCGACTGGGAGTTTAACTCGCGGTCCCGGTCCAGCCAGATTATCGCAATCACCTTGAGTCCGCGCGCGCGGGCGGCGGCGAAAGTGTGTTCCAGGCCGTTGGTGACGCCGTAGGTCATGATGCAGCGAAACGGCGTTTGCGCGATCAGCCGGTCCAACAAACTGTCTATCAGTTCCGGGCTGGGATGGGCGCCCCAGTCCGGGTTTAATTGGCCGACATAGGGACTGAAGGCCGCGCAGTGCATCAAGTCCGCGCTAACGGCCGAAGTCGGGGCGGGGCTGTCGGCGGCGCGGCCGACGCCGCCGTACAGGCTTAGAATCAGGATCAACCACATCCAACGTTGCATGAGAACTCCTCGGCTGGCAGGTCAGCCGCTGATTAAAGGGGATTGCCGTGACGTTGCCGCGCCCGAATGGCCGCTTGGGATACGCCGGCCCTGGAACGGTCGGCGTGTTTCCGGAAACGCGGGCTAAGCCTATCAGCGCGCCGCTTAACGCCGAATTAACGCGGTTTTCGGCCGTCGCCGGCTTGGGCGGTGTTGTCCTCACGGTCCGAAGCCGAGTTAAAAAGACGCTTGTAGTTTTGCCAGCAGCGGCTTGAGTTCCGAATTGGCGGCGTGCGCCGTCGGATAGATCGCCAAGACCGTCCGGCGAATGTCCGGGTCGGACAGATACCGCCATTTCAAATGCTCGGCCTGTTTGGGCACGCTGAATTCAGGCAGTAGCGCCACGCCGATGCCGGCGCCGGCCATCGCCAAAATCCAGTCTTCGCTATTACTGCGATAAGCGGCGTACAGATCGATTTGCCGGCCCAGGCAGACGCCGCGCAAGGTTTCGCGCAACTCGCAATTCAGCCGGTCCAGATAGGGTTCGGCCTGTATCGCCGCCAGATCGACGATGGGCAATTGGTTGAAACGGTGCTGGTCGTTAAACACCACCACGTAACGTTCCTGATACAGGGTCAAGGTTTGCAACGGCGCGGGCGGCGGCAGCGTGGGGGCGCTGATGATCAAATCCAGTTGTTCCTCGTCCATTCGCCGCAGTAACGCGGCTTCGCTATCCACGACCAATTCCAGTTCCAAATGCGGGTGCTCTTGTTGAAAAGCGGCAAACAGCGGGCTCAGATGCCGGGCGGCGATGGTGGTCATCACGCCGATCCTTAGCGGCACGGTGTTCAAGCGGCTGAAGCGGATGGCCTCGGCCTTGACGGCTTGGGCCTCGCGGAAAATCTGGCGCAAGGTCGGCTCAACCAAGCGGCCCAACGAGGTCAGCCGGCAACCGCTACGCTCCCGGCTGAACAGCTCGCCGCCCAGTTCGTCTTCCAATTTTTTGATGGCTTGGGTCAGCGACGGTTGGGCGACGTAGCTGGACTGGGCGGCGCGGGTAAACGAGCCCTTGTCGCAGACCGCCAGGAAGTAGCGTATTTGTTGCATCTCCATGTTCGCTCTCAGGGTAATAAATAGGTAATACCTATTGTTTCATAGGTAGTCGGTATTTTACTACAACGATAAAAAGGCGTTTCATATGTGCTCCCATTCATTAAATCATTGGAGTTACCTATGAAAGCTGCAAAACTAATCGTGATGTACCCGGTTCCAACCGACTTGGAAACCTTCGAGCGTCTTTATGCCGACGAGCACGTACCGATGGCCGTCGAAAAGCTGGCCGGGAAAACCCGTTTCGTGGCATCGTTGATCCTGTCCAACGCCGATCAGAGCCCCGCGGCCTTTCACCGGATCGCCGAAGTGTATTTCCCGAGTCTGGCCGATTTGCAAGCCTGTTTGAGTTCGCCCGGCGGTCAGGAAACAGCGGCGCACGCGGTGGCGATTTCCAGCGGCGGCGCGCCGGTGTTTTTGATCTCCGAGGTAGAAACCTTCGACTTTTAACCGCTGCAACCGGCCGGGAACGCCGCACCGAATCGTTCGCGACCGAGTTGGACGGGGAGGCGTCAGCGTTTTCCGGAGCCGGATTCGAAACCGAACGGAGGAATCGAATGAATACCCGCTACCGCAAATATCCATGGCGCCGCCGGCTGAAACGCCGTTGGCCGCAACGATTGCTGTTATTGGCGCTGGCCGGCTGGCTCGGCAGTTTGGTCCAGGCCCGCTGCGGCGCGGTTCAAGCAGTGCCTGCCTGCGACGCCGGCCCCGGCATTCTTGCGAGCGGCGAAAGCGGCCTTGCCCGGCCAGGGCGGGTAGTCGAAACCACGCCGCCGATGCCGGCTAAGCCGGCGGCGATGATCGACGCGGTTTACCGGGTGGACCCTGGGCTAACCGCTTGCCGGACACAG
>NZ_JBYMAP010000297.1:0-4248 GCF_057766305.1 Methylomonas sp. BG-2
GGATGGTCACAACGTTAAGCCGATAATACAGATCCTTGCGGAATCGCCCTTGATCGACAAGTTCCAGCAAGGGGCGGTTCGAGGCGGTTATGATACGAACGTTGCTATGTAGGACCTGCGCACCGCCAACGCGCTCGAATTCGCCTTCCTGGAGTACACGAAGAAGATTAGCTTGAGAGAGGAGCGGTAAGCTATCAATTTCGTCAAGAAAAAGGGTGCCCCCTTCTGCGCGTTCAAAAAATCCGCGCCTGAGATCGTGCGCACCGGTAAAAGCGCCTTTTTCGTGGCCGAATAAGGCGCTTTCGAGCAGGCTTTCCGGAATGGCGCCGCAATTAACCGCGACAAATTTTTGTGTGCTTCGATCACTGAGTGCGTGGATGGCCCGCGCGATGACTTCTTTGCCAACCCCCGTCTCGCCGTTAATCAGCACATTGGCCGACGTGGGAGCAACCAATTCGACTGCTTGCAACGCTTCGCGCATCACCTCGGATTCGGCGATCAGCTCCGGCCGATCCAACCCGCGCTTTTGACCCGAAACAGCCTTTGGATTCCATGTTCGAGCCATTTTTTCCGAAACGCGCGCGGCGACCTCGGCAATCGCTGAACGCGAAACAATCATGCCGCCCTCGTTGAAATATTCGTCACCTTCTTCAATCTGGGCGGCTTCACGATCAGTGTAGATCGTAACTTCGCATTTCCCGTCACCAGTGGCGATACGCTTGTTGAGCACAACCTTTGCGTAGCCGAAATTTCGGGCCGCAATGCCACCAAACACCGAAGCGGTGGTGCGACATAGCTCCGGTGCTTCCTTAACGCGCTCGCCAAATGGGCAATGGAAATTTTCCACGCATAAGCAGCCTGCCGACTCACTTGGGACCTGGGAGAAGCTCCCACCAATTTGTTTCTTGATATGTGTAATGATCGACACATATTGCTCGGGAGTGATTTTACCGGGCAGCCCCAACTGTCGGCGGGCATGGGCTTCAAGATAACTGCTGGCAGTCAACCCTAAATCCTGGATATGATTGGCCGTCCCTCTTTCACTGTTATATTGCCCCGCCAATTTGACGCTTTGGGTAATAAACATCTGTAGGAAAGATATGGCGCTTAGCTCGGGCAATAAGGTGTCGGACATAAATTAAGCTCCTGAGTTTGTGCCTGAACAGCTAACTTAAAAGATGGCATTTTAACTTCATGGGCTCAAATGGGCTTGACCAACGCATCCATCTTTCTATGCGGAATAATCCATCAAGAACCATAGGTTTGTTTGAAATCTGTTATCTTCAGTTCTTTGATCGCGTTCTACGGACTGTTTGAGCTTCAATAATCGGTGGAGCAATTCTGCTTTTAGAAATTTTCGCCCCAAATTATGTCGTATTATCGAGCCTGCGCCTAAAACCTGATCGGTAGACGTACGAACCGCATGAAAGATCAAGGTTCCGTTCAAGTAAGGCAACGCACCTAATATATCGTGGGTAGTATTATAAGAATGACTAACATAGAATTGCCTATCAACAACGATAGACCCCAAACTGGTTTCTTGAAAAACATGATGTCCCAATATAGCGGTCGGTCTATCTTCTAGCGCTCGATTTAACCAGTAGTAACTCTCTTCAACGCCTAAAGAAAAATGATTAGGGTGATTGCTTAAATCATTGAATAAATCGGCAAATAAGCCTGATAAAACTTTGCAACTTTTCAAGGCACCTTTTAATTCCAGGCCTGGTTTGACGTTTTCCTCTTCTCTGGAGTATTCCGAAATACCCTCGATGCCATGATCTTTGTACTGACGCCAGCGGTTGTATAGTATTTTTTGATAGACTTTGGATACCGAAAGGAGAAGATCCTGCTGCTTAGCGTCGTGTTGCTTTTTTCGGATTTCAGATAACTCTTCTATTTCACTTGCGGACAAATTAAGGTGATCGCCAGGCTCGGCGTTTAATAAGGCCAACGCTTCGGAGGTTTGCGCTTTTTGAAAATAAAACGCTTTAAATGTATCTGTGCTCGCATTGTCCGGAATGTTGCCATGGGCCAAAACGTCGCCATGCATGACGGAAATATAATTATTTCTAATAAATTCAGTCACCAACTGCAAAGGGTATTCTAGGTAAATTGCAGTAATGGTCGCCAATTCCTTTTCGTTTTCTTCGCTTACTTCTTGTGAGATGGGTTCTCCACTTTTTAATTTTGATAGTTGATCGCTATGCAGGCCAATGAGCTTTAAAACCTCGTCTGAAGTCGGCATGGCTGCACAAGGCGTTAAAGTTGAACAAATTAAAATCGGAAAAATAAAGAAATATTTCATTGCCATCAAATATTGTATTTTTCATTTCTGTACAGTGGAGCATGGGCTATTTTTGCTTCCAATACAGGTCCAGTTTCTAGCGGTCGTGTGGTTTTAGTCTCAACCGCCCCTTGTTGATCATGGAAAGCCTCGGCTTGTCCATGAATCCAATACACCAGAAAAATACTGAACGTGATGAGGCCAATTTGCTGAAATGCCGGTTGTTTTGCAATAGCGCTACGTTGATGGAGACTAGGGATAAGATCGGCTATGGCAACGTATAAAAAGCTTGATGCCGCCAATGCCAAAATGTAGGGTAACATTTCATGCAGGTTTGCCAGACTGAAATAGGCCAGCATTCCCCCGACCAGTGTGGATAGACTGGACATCAGGTTATAGCGTAATGCGTTGGCACGGCTGTAACCGCTTTCAATAAGAATAGCAAAGTCACCTATTTCCTGGGGGATCTCATGAGCCGTTACTGCGATGCTGGTAATGATCCCCAGATGTATATCCGTAAGGAAAGCCGCCGCGATAAGGACGCCATCGACAAAGTTGTGGATGGCGTCGCCCAAGATAATCAGGGTGCCAGCCGACCGATGGGAACGTCCCCTGTTATGAGCAACGCAATTGCCAATATGACAGTGTCGCCATAGCAGCAATTTTTCCAACAGGAAGAAACCGATAATGCCTGCCAAAACCGTGGCCATTAAGCTTTGTGCATGTTTTTCGCCGGCAGTGCGTAGTGCATCCGGCAGGAGATCCAGAAAAGCGACGCTCAACAAGGCCCCAACGGCGAAACTAAGCCCATGAGGTAAGATTCGTGGGTGGTAGCGATTTGGAATCAGTAAAAATAAGCCTGCCGCGCCGACGCTGAGCAGGCCTCCAGTTAGGGTGAAAATGATGATCCAAACGAGTGTGCTCATGGGAGGTTGGCCTGAATTATTCTCTAACCAGTGATGCGATCCGAACGCCGCATCAAGCGGCAGATGAAGAGGATGTCGTGCTGCTAGATGCGTGATGATGGCCCCCGCAACATCCACATCCTGGGCCATGACGATGACTAGCCTCGTCGAGCGGGCGTTGAAGCGAAGCCATTGCTTGGTTTCTGCCTACAGCCATGTAACCGTGAACGGCAGGCGCCGATAAAATTCTTTTTTCCATGATGCTGCCGCACTGGGGGCATTCGGGCGCATTACTGTTGACGGAATGGCGAAATTCCAAATCAGAGCCGCAGTTTTCGCAATGGTAATCATAAGTTGGCATAGAACATTAACTCCAATGTTTAAGGCGCAAAAAAAGTACGCATGGGTTTTGATCGATCCCGGGCTTACGCCCGGGAAAGTGCTCCGAGATTGAAGCAGATCAGTTGTTTTCCCGATCAGGGTTAGGCTGACCAGCGAGAAGGCTGCTTGGCGGTAACACCGAATTGAGCAGCAGTGACATCCGTGCGAGCTCGTTTTTGCGCATCAAAAGTTGGAGCACGCAGACGGCGAGTTTCGACTTCCCATACCCAACCGCTAATCAAGACATCTTTCGGAATTAATGGATGGTTACGGAATGTTTCAACAGTTTTAATGCAGGTTTCGTCAACATCATCCATCATGCCAATCCATTTAGCGAAAGCGCCTTTATCGAGTTTAAGCTCTGACAAAGTCGGGTCCAGCGTTAATGAATCAATATCGACTCCTCTAGCACGAAGCATCTTTTCCAAATCGTTCGCGTTAGCGGAAAGCATGCCGCATTGAGTGTGTTGAACGATAACAATTTCCTTGGTCCCAAAGAAATTGCATGTCAGCATCGCTGAACGAATTGCATCATCGGTAACAATCCCACCCGCATTACGGAAACAGTGAGCATCACCACCGCCGACCGGCGAATCCACCTTGATTCCGAGGGCTTCATCAACCGGTAGACGCTCGTCCATACAAGCAAGAACCCATAGACTACGGTCGTTGTGACCA
>NZ_JBYMAP010000298.1:0-4165 GCF_057766305.1 Methylomonas sp. BG-2
GAAAGAAAAATCAACGCCAAAAACATTGGCAAACCGACAACAAATGTAACGTCCACACAAACAGCTTAGGCGAGTCTAACCATAAACGCAACCAAGGATCTAAACTGACGTTGGTTTTTCTCGCAAGCCCTATATATTCGAGCGAGGCCGGACCGAATAAATAATCCCGGAAAAGTACTCGCTAAAGTCAATAAGCCGGCTTCCGGCCAAATTTGCATCCAAGCCATAATTCCGCCAAGCTGCGGATTTACCCCGCCGCGATTAATTCTCCCCACCTTCCGCCGGATTTGGCTAGACTAAGTCTTCCAATCACCCATAAGCGGCGTATGCGGGAAGAAAGCAAAACCGAAGACCACAAGCTGGACATCCAGCGCATTATCCATTGGCTGGACGACGACGGCATGTTGTCGAAAGCGGACGTGGAAAAATGCCGCCAATACGCGGCCGCCAAGATCAACCTCAACAAGCATCCGTTGAAAATTTTGAGCGAGTGCGAATTGGCCGACCGCAGCCAACTCGGCAAACTGCTGACTCAGGAAGACCTGACCCAATGGCTGGCCAAAAAGCTGGCGCTACCCTACTACTATTTCGACCCGCTGAAAATCGACGTGCCCAGCGTTACCGCGATCTTCAGCAAGGCCTATGCGGTCAATTACAACATCCTGCCGATCAAGATCAACGACGAGGAAATCGTCGTCGCCACCGCCGAGCCCTTCATCCGCGCCTGGCAGCTGGACCTAG
The DNA here is from genome assembly GCF_057766305.1 of Methylomonas sp. BG-2. Taxonomy (NCBI): domain Bacteria; kingdom Pseudomonadati; phylum Pseudomonadota; class Gammaproteobacteria; order Methylococcales; family Methylococcaceae; genus Methylomonas; species Methylomonas sp. BG-2. The sequence continues at coordinate 742 of NZ_JBYMAP010000298.1, forward strand.
CCAAGATGCACCACGGCAAGATACGCTGCGTGTTCGCCAATCCGGACGAAATCAAACGCTATCTGGACGAGTTTTATAATTTCTCGCAGTCGCTGAAAGGTGCGCAAACCCAAAGCGAAGGACGCGGCGGCGGCCAGAATTTCGAGCAGCTGGTCGAACTCAGCAAAATGGCGGACCTGGACGCCAACAACCAGCACGTCGTCAATCTGGTCAACTGGCTGCTGCAATACGCCTTCGACCAGCGCGCCAGCGACATCCACATCGAGCCGCGCCGCCAACAAGGCAATGTGCGCTTTCGGATCGACGGCATCCTCCACCATGTGTACCAGTTGCCGATGCCGATCATGAATGCGGTGCTAAGCCGGCTCAAAATCCTGGGCCGGATGAACATAGCCGAAAAGCGCCTGCCGCAAGACGGCCGCATCAAGACCCAAATGAACGCCAAGGAAATAGAATTGCGGCTATCGACGATGCCGACCGCGTTCGGCGAAAAACTGGTGATGCGGATATTCGACCCGGAAGTGCTGCTGCGCGATTACGAACAGCTCGGTTTCAACAAACAGGAACTGGCGATCTGGAACCGGATGACCGGCCAGACCCACGGCATCATCCTGGTCACCGGCCCGACCGGTTCCGGCAAAACCACGACGCTGTATTCGACATTAAAACGGCTGGCGACACCGGAGATCAACCTGTGCACCGTCGAAGATCCGATCGAGCAAATCGAACCGGTCTTCAACCAGATGCAGGTACAGGCCAATATCGGCCTGGATTTTGCCAGCGGTATCCGCACGCTGCTGCGCCAGGACCCCGACATCATCATGGTCGGCGAAATTCGCGACCTGGAAACCGCCGAGATGGCGGTGCAGGCCTCGCTGACCGGCCATTTGGTCATTTCGACGCTACACACCAATAACGCCCCAGCCGCCGTCACCCGCTTGCTGAACCTGGGGGTGCCCGGCTATCTGATTCAACAAACCGTGTTGGGCGTGATGGCGCAACGTTTGATACGGGTGTTGTGTAAACAGTGCAAAACGCCGGTCGCGGTCGACGACGCCCAATGGCAAGCGCTGGTGTCACCGTTCCGGGTGGCGCCGCCCAAGCAAATCCAGCGCGCCACCGGCTGCAAGGAATGCCGCAACACCGGCTTCGCCGGTCGGATCGGCATCTACGAGATATTCGAGAACAGCCCGACCTTGGAAAAACTGATCGTCGAAGGCTGCGACACGGCCCTGCTGCAAAAACAAGCCATCAAGGAAGGCATGCGCCCACTCCGCCTCAGCGGCGCCGAAAAAGTCGCGGCCGGCATCACCACCATCGAAGAAGTCCTCCGAGTCGCGCCGGAGCGGATCGAGTTTTAAACCGACTATTCGCCGTCGCTCCGGATCGCGGACCAAGTCTAGTCGCGGATCAACAAACGAAAATAGCGTAGTCCATCAACCCATCCGATAAAACAATCGTTAAAGAAACGGCTCCTTTCCGAACGTTGTCAAGCGCGGAAATCGACCCAAAAGACAGCGTTGGCTATAAAATTCGATGTCAGTTTCGGCGCGAATCGAAGCCACGGATAGGACGTTAATAGGCGTTAGCCGCATTCATCACTTCGTTTTCGCTCCGTTTCCAGAATGTTAGCGTACGCGTTGGCTTATAAACCGGCGACGAAATGGGAAATCATCGAAAAGAGTCAAACGGAAGGAGTGTAGAGAAAAAACTCTCTGTGTTCAGAGTGTGGCTCAAGGAGGCAAATCCGTGTTAGGCGCAACAGGTACTACGCCTAACACGAGTGGAGGACAATTTTTAAACTCGAAGATTGATCTCAACCATTCCAGTCCTGCACTCCGCAAGCCGGTTTGCCCGGCAACGGAGCGAAAAATCCCCGCCAAACAACGATACGAACAGCTTAGGCCGCCACGCTGTTTTTACGACGGTTGACGCCAAACAAACTCAACAGAGCACCGCCGAACAACCAAGCCGCCGCAGGCAGTGGTACCGCCGCGACCGGAGCGATGCTCAGGTGACCTAAGGTCGTGCTCAGTTGCGCGCCGCTAGCACCCAAAAAGCCTGAATAGGAGAAGCCGCCGGCTTGATGGGCCGGGTCGGGCAGGAATTGTAGATCGCCGTCCAGCATGCCGGTTGTCGCTAGATTATCGACAACGTTTACCAGTTGGAACAAGGTATTGTCCGGAAAGCCGGGAGAGTGATCCACAAGGTTCCAAGTACCGCCGATTTTTTGCAAAGTCCAATCCTCGGATGACAGGTAGGTCGTCAGCGATGGAGCGGTAAACCGAAACGCACCGCTGAGACCGATTACACCGACGGACGAATTGCTGGTGTCCATCGTCGTCGCTTGGATAGTACCCGCGGTACCGAAACCGCCGATGACGATCGTCGAGGTATTGGTGTTGATCGGAGCCTCGAAAACCCCCGTGTATCCACTAATTGCAGTGCCTCCGGCGAGAGTACCGGTTATCATCGTATTGTTAAAAGACGAGTCGAAAAAAGTCGTGGGCGCCCATCCCGAGGCCAGAAACGATGAGTTCCAAGTACCATTTAGCGCGATGGTTGCGGTACCGGAGACCAACGCCGCGCTTGCGGTTTGCGGGGCTAAAGTCGTTGCAGCCAACACGATAGCCAAACCCGCGAGTTTTGTTTTCTGTATTGCGTTAAATTCCAGATTCATTTGAATACCTTATTTCAAAAAAGAACGGTTGAACGGTTAATTTTCTCAACTGCACGCTGCGTAACTTTAACTATGAAAGCTAAAGCAGTCCTAACCCAAAATGTCTTACTCGGCGTCCATACCCGTGACGTGCATGCAACCCGGCTATCTTGTCAATAAGACCCGTGGCTTTCCGGCCCTGCCTCGCGGCAGGTTTGGCTAGCGCTCAAATCAGAGCATCTACTAGAAAGCAATAAAAAGGCCAAAATAATTTTTATTTAACTTTCATAACCTTACAGCCGTTTATATACCATTCTTAAATCAAATAGATATCGTTGCTACGGGATTTCACACAGGCATTCCAGAATATGCGGCATATCCCCTAGCAGCGCCGGCGGTAAATAACTGGAAATGCCAGCAAAAAAGGCTGTTTCGCCTTATTAAGCGCAACGATCGACTAACGCTGAACTAAGGACGATGCGGCGAATTCATGCCGCGATCGAAAATTGTGCGGTGTCTAGGCGAATGGTCGGCAAGGTTCCCGCGCGAAGCTGGCAAAGAGTTTCTATCGGGGACGGTCGCGGGAGCTTTAACCGAAATTGATGAAGTTAAACAACCGGATGGCAATCGCATTCGCTACGGGCGAAAACGTTTCAATTCCACCGGCTCAGGGTAAGATGCGACCACGCCAGTGCCGACAGGGTTATTTCATATTCCTAACGAGCTTGTTAAGTAAACGGGTTACCGCATCCCCTTCTGACAAAT
>NZ_JBYMAP010000299.1:0-4157 GCF_057766305.1 Methylomonas sp. BG-2
ATCCGAAACTAAAAGCAAGTAGTCTTTCATTTAAGTGTTTATGCGGAAGTTAAACTGGTTGTTATATATAGTATTAATAGCTGTTTGTTTTTTACCTGGTTTTTCCGCTAATGCTGAGGAAAAATGGATCGCAGACGAAATCTTTACGCAGATGTCTGAAATGCGTAAAGAAATTGGCTTATTGAAAGGAAGAGTGGCTGATCTTGAGCAGAAACTTACCGAAGCTAAGCCTAAATCGGTTCCAATACCGCTGGAGGGAAGCGAGGCGATGACTTTGGGTAAGGCCGATGCCCCGATTGCGATTTTGGAGTTTTCGGATTACGAATGCCCCTTTTGCGGAAAGCATTATAAAAATGTTTTACCCAAACTTAGAGAAAGTTATATCGATAAAGGCAAAGTTAAATACGTGATGAAGGATTTTCCGCTGGATTTTCACGCTCACGCCAAAAAGGCCTCGCTGGCCGCGCGTTGCGCGGGGGAACAGAAGCATTATTGGGCGATGCACGACGCAATTTTCGAGGCTCGCGGTCAGGCTAGCGACGAATTAATTGCCAGTGTGGCACAACAACAAAAATTGGATGAATCCGCATTGAAGAAGTGTCTTGACGACCCGGCGCAATTAACCAACGTACAGAACGACATCGCGCTTGGCAGTCGTTTGGGGGTCAACGGGACGCCGGCATTCTTAATCGGGCGAATCAAGGATAAACAGTTAGTCGGTTACCGGCGCTTCGACGGCATGCAGTCGTTCGAAACCTTCGCCGCCGCGATCGACAGTTTAAAAAAGTAATATTCGAAGCGTCTTCGGTATCGGGAGATAAAGACGATGAACACTCAGGTCATGAAAGCTTTTAACGTGTTGGTCCTGTTGCTGGCGCTTGCTTGGAGCGGGCAATCGGCGGTAGCCAACGTGCTGGATGAAAACTGTGTCGTTAATATTCTCAACCGAACCGTACAGGTCGGCAAGGACGGTGCTTGGTCCATGCCTAACGTGCCCTCGCAAATGGGCAGGGTCAGGGCCAGGGCGACATGCACCAAGCTGGGCGATACCTTTTCCGGCGAAAGCGAATATTTCAACATTATCCAGAACGGTGTCGTCAATGTGCCGGAAATTAAGTTCGAAAATATCGAACCGATTCCGGTCAGCTTGAAAGTCAGCGAACCAAGCGTTGAAACCCTGAATGCGCAAGGCGCCACCGCGCAATTAAAAGTCGAAGCGACTTACCGTGATGGTACCGTCAAAAACGTTACCGCTTCGAGTAACGGCACCAATTACACCTCCAGCAACCCCGCCATCGTTTCCGTCAATGCCGAAGGTTTGGTGACCGGCGTTTCCAGCGGAAGCGTGTTGATGACCGCTCGCAAGGACGAAGTCGTCGCCTTCAAACGCATTAGCGTGTCGACCACCGGCGACGCCGATAACGACGGCTTGCCCGACGATTTCGAGCGAGCGAACGGTTTGAATCCCAACGACCCGCTGGATGCCTTGGAAGATCCAGACAACGATGGTCTTACTACCAAGCGCGAATATGACTTGGGGACCAATTTCCGCAATGGCGATAGCGACGGCGATGGCATTCTTGATGGCGTGGAAGTGGCCGGCTCCAACGGCTATACCACCGATCCGTTAAAAGCCGACAGCGACGGCGACGGCGTAAACGACAACGATGAAATCCTGGCGGGTTACAACCCGACCGACGGCAGCGATGGGGGCGGTCGCAGTTTCGTGGAACTGATCGTTGCACCCGCCAATCCGACGATGACCTTCAATACCGTTTATAACGAGGCCAATTTACAGGTTAAGGTATCCGGCAAGCGTGGGAACGGCACGCTTGAGGACATCACTGCCAAATCCACCGGCACCAGTTACAGCTCCAGCAATTTAAGCGTGGTCAGTTTCGGCGCCAAAGACGGTCTGTTGTTTGCCGGTCAGGCCGGGACTGCAAACTTGACGATTCGTAACGGCGGTTTGGAGAAAACCGTGACGGTCACCGTCGGTTCGTTCAGCCCGACTGCGCTCTCGTCGATTTCGATTCCCGGTTATGCCAACAACGTCGATGTTGCCGGCGACTTTGCCTATGTTGCTGCCGGTAGCAAAGGCTTGCAGATTGTTAATGTCTCTAACCATGCCAGCCCCACCATAGTCGGCAGTTTGGATACCGCCGGAACCGCGATTGATGTCAGAGTGGTTGGTGCCGTGGTTTATCTAGCGGACGGTGAGGACGGCTTGCAGATCATCGATGTCAGCGATCCGGCTAATCCGGTTCTGCTCGCCTCTTACGAAACGGCGGGTATCGCGCAAGACGTCAAGATCGACAGCCAATTCGCTTACGTTGCCGACGGCAACGGCGGCTTGGAAATCGTTGATGTTCATAAACCCGCGCAGCCGATCTCGGCAGGCTCCTTAGGCGGATTGGGCGAGGCTAAGGGCGTTGACGCGCAGGGTAATACGGTGGTGGTTGTCGCTGGCACCTCGTTACATGTCATCGACGTGACCGACAAAGCCAATCCGCTAAGAAAAGGCAGTTTGAGCATAGGCCCGGTAAAAGACGTGGCAATCAAAGATGGTTACGCTTACGTGTCGGCCTATACCTCCGGGTTCAAGGCAGTGAATATCGGCGATCCGACCAATCCGACCATTGTGGCTTCCGATGCGGCGTTTTATCCCTACGACGTTGAATTGACCGATGGTTTTGCGTTTTTCGCCGAAGTCTTGTTTGTCAATTCAGTACCTTACGTCAATATCGAAGACCCGGAGTCGGCGGTGTTTCAAGGCACTGTCGACTTTAGAAGCTTCAACGACTACAACGGCACCGGCGTCGCACTGGACTCGAACTACGTTTACCTGACCGCGTCGAGCTCGATATCCGATTTTGAAGCAAACGGTACGTCAACATTGCTCATCGGGCAGTACCGGCTCACCGAGGACAAAGGCGGCGTTGCTCCGACGATAGAAATCAGCGAACCGCCGCAAGATACCGTGGTGGTCGAAGGCAAGAAGGTTACCGTGACGGCAACCGCCGATGACGATATCGGCGTTAAGTCGGTTTCCTTCATCGTTAACGGTCAAACGGTTTACACCGATACGTCTCGGCCTTATCAATATCCGGTAACCGTTCCGTTCGGCACCGTCGGCAACACGATAACCGTTGCTGCTAAGGCGGTCGATTTCGGCGGTAACGAACAAACCTCTACCAACCTGATCTTGACGGTACAAGCGGATACCGACCGAGACGGCTTGAGCGACGAACAAGAAGCCATTTACGGTTCGAACGTTAACGATACCGACTCCGACGACGACGGTCTATTGGACGGGGACGAGGTCGATAGGCACACTAATCCGGTAGATGCCGATTCCGACGACGACGGCATTGCGGACGGCGCGGAGGTCCAAAATGGCACCGATCCGCTGAATCCCGACGTCACGCCGCCGACAGTCACCGGAACCTCGCCAACTAACGAGTCAATCGACATTCCGGAAAACAATCCGATCGTTATTACCGTGGGCGAACCGTTGTCCGCCAAATCGGTGAACGCGGAATCGATTGCGGTCTACCAGGGGCTGTTGGAAGGTGGTGCCAAAATCGCGGGTAAAGTCCGTCTGTCCAGCGATGGTTTGCAGCTGATTTTCACCCCTAACGACTTATTGGCCGATTACACCGACTACAAAATCGTTGTCGACGGCGTGCGCGACCGTGCCGGGAATCCGATCGCAACGCCTTACTCTTTCCACTACAAAACCGGCAACACCGTTGATACCACTCCGCCCACGGTAGCGGCTATCGACCCTGCCGCGAACAGTACCGGCGTAGCGGTCAATGTTGTAGTCGGCATCCGTTTTAGCGAGCCGGTGCAAACCGATACCGTCAACGATCAAAGCGTACAGCTTTACGATCAGGTGACCGGGCAACAAATTCTGGGCGTCGTTACGCTGAATGGCGACGGCCAAGGCGCGACGTTCGTACCGAACGTGGCGTTAGCTGTCGGCCGGCAACACCGCATAGCCGTGACCAACGCCGTTAAAGACTTGTTCGGCAACGCCTTAGGTTACGTCAATTATTACTTCACGACTTCTTTCGACCGAGACGCGAACGGACCGCGCATCGTCGGCTACAGCATCGCCGGGGATCAGCCGGACGTACCGACGAACGCGGTAC
>NZ_JBYMAP010000300.1:0-4110 GCF_057766305.1 Methylomonas sp. BG-2
AACACATCGCCGGGCTGGCCTAGCGCTAGCTTGGCCTGCCAGCTGCCGGGCCGGGCCGGGCTGAACGAAATCGCCGAAAAACGGTGCGCGCCGGCGCAATCGTTGATTTCGTTGGCCGCGCCGCGCGAAGCATCTCCTAAATCCAATGTCGATTGCGTCGTGGGGGCCTCGGCGCTTTTGCCGCGCTCGCGCTTGGCCGATCCGACCCGCGGCGCGGTGAACGGCGGCAAGCGTTCGGTGGACGCCATCTTATTCACGGCCCAGGCCTCGGTAAACCGTTTGCGCGATCTGCTCGCCCCAGCCGGCCGGCTGCCGTCCCGCCAAATGCAAGCCGGACAACTGCAAACGCGGCACGGCCGCCCCGTTACTGAATGGGCCGGCCAAGCCGCCTTCACTCAGCAAGCGCGTCAATTCCGCCGTCAAACCGGCTTGCAATTCGTCGCGTCGATGACCGGCCAGATCGACGCCGTCCAACACCAGCCGTTCGATGTGCAATTGAATGTTCACGGCGCGCTCCCGACCACACCCAACAGCCGAAACTCGGCTTCGTTGACCGGTTTGTCCAGTTTGCGGAATTCGGCGCGTAGCGCCTCGAAAATCAGCGGCATCGTCACTTGCCGGGCATCGCTGGCGGCCGCCAAAAACGCCGCGTTCAAGGCCACGTTGTGGATGCTGCCGCCGGTCAGATTGAAGCGGGCCAAATGCGGGTAATCCAGCTCGGCCAGCGGCGTTTGCGGCGGAAACACCTTGCGCCACATTTCGGCGCGCTCGGCGGCGCCGGGAAACGGAAAATTGACGATAAACCGCAAGCGCCGCATGAAAGCCTGATCCAACGCGCTTTTCATGTTGGTCGCTAAAATCGCCAGACCGCGATAGGCTTCCATGCGTTGCAGCAAGTAATTGATTTCGATGTTGGCGTAGCGGTCGTGGCTGTCCTTGACTTCGCTACGCTTGCCGAACAAGGCGTCGGCTTCGTCGAAGAACAAGATCGCGCCGCCGTCCTCGGCGGCATCGAACAAGCGCCGCAGGTTTTTCTCGGTTTCGCCGATGTATTTGCTGACCACCGCCGACAAGTCGATCCGGTACAGATTCAGTTGCAAGGCATTGGCGATCACTTCCGCCGCCATCGTCTTGCCGGTGCCGCTCTCGCCGGCAAACAGCACACTTAGCCCCAAGCCGCGATTCATTTTATTGACGAAGCCCCAGTCGTTGTAGACCAGACCGCGCCGCTCGATTTGGCCGGCGATCTGGTTTAGCAGCGCCAGCGGTTCCTTGGGCAACACGATGTCGGGCCAAGCCGCTTTGACGTCGATGCGCCGCGCCAATTGATCCAGCTTGGGGCTGGTTTTGCGCAAACAGGCTTGCCAGAGCCGATCGCGGCGTTCGGTAGCCGCCAACTCGCCGGCCACTGCATCGGCGATTTCGCGGATCGCCGGCAATTCCAGACTGAACTGGCCGGCCAGTTGCGCGGCCAAATCGGCGGCATCGTCGCCCAAGGCATCGCGCCAGGCACTTTGCTGTTCCTCGGCGCTGGGTTTGGCGAGCTCGACCATCAAACCGGCGAATTCCGGTTGCGGATCGCGGACGCCCAAAATCAAGACGCCCCGGCAAGCGCCGACCCAACGCCGCAACAGCGCCGCGTGCGCCGGCTCTTCGGCATGGCCGGCGTCCAGATACAAAGCCACCGGCAGCAACAAGCGCTCGCGCTCCCACAGCCGCAGCAGATTTTCCAGGTCGGCGGTTTGGCTCGGCAGATTTTCCAGAGTCAAGCCGATACCGCTTAAGCCCAATTCGGCCAAGGCCAACCGTACCACTTCAGCCTTGGTTTCGGTCGATGGACCAACCAACTGCACCAGCACGGCTTGGCTGGCATCGGCCCGGCTTTTCAAATACGCTGAGATTTCGGCGACGACTGTCCGTTGCGACGGCGCCAGCGCGGCAGTGCCGCCGCCCAGCAAAGGCACGACGAAGGGCAACAAACGGTCGTCGATATTGTGTTTGGGCTCGACCAGAAAGTTGACGATGCGCTCGTCGACCCGCAATGCGCTAGTGGTCAGCGGTTCGGCGCCCGGTTGATTGATCTCCAACAAACGCCAGTAACGCAGTGGCCGGTCGGCGGACAAGGCCTGCCAGTTGGGTTGTTCGAAAAGACGCAGCGCCAACGCGAAGGTCGGATAGGGCTTATGCGGGTGATCCTGGGCCTTGGCGCACAGCGCGGCGGTTTTGCCGTCCAGCTCGATCGCCGCGCACAGCAGCAAAATCTGTTGTTCGAAGCGGTCCAAACCCAGTTGGCGACTCAAGATAATCAAGGCCGGCGGCGGATCGGCGGTTTCGGCGGCTGCCAGTTTTTTACCGAGCAGACGGATCGCGGTGTCAGCCTCGTCGGAGTCTTGCGTCGTTTCTGGCTCCCGGCATTTGAACCAGCCACGCTTGGCCGGGGGCGCGGCATTATTTAGTTCCGCGACTTGCCGCTCCAGTAAGTGGTGCAGCCAAGCGATTGCATCGGCCAGATAATCGTTATTGGCTTGCAGCCAGCGTTGATGCTCGTTCATGTGATGGTCACCCGTTGGCTGTCCGCGAAGGCGTAACGCGGCGGATTGTCCAAGAACGCGAACGGCAAGCTGTCGACACCGTCAACGCGGATATACACCGGCTGCAAACCGAGCGGCGCGGCGTTTTCTACGATAAACACCAACGGATCGCTCGGATTGATGCGCGGCTGCGCGGCGACTTCGCGCTCGCCGAGCAATAACAGCGGCGCTTGTTCGGTCAAGACTTGCGGCGTCGCGGCGATCGTCAGCGTCACGTCGCCGCCGACTCGCGGCACAGGATTGGCCGGCGCAATGCTGTCGATGCGAATCGCCAACGCCAGACTCAAGCGGTTGGTGGTGCGCTCGCTGCCGTCGCGGCCGACGATGGCGGTGACTTCGTATAGCCCCGCTGCCCAATCGGTTTGCGCCGCCGCATCGGCGGGCAACGTAAAGCGCAGGCTGGTGGCATCGCGGTCGGCTTCCGGGATCGCGACTTCGCGAATCCCCAGACGCGGATGCTTAAAGCGCAACGTCACGCTGTCGCCCTGCAAATTCTGGCCGCTGAAGGTCAACACCAAACCCGGCCAGGCATTGGGCAAGGACGGCAACGGCTGGTCGCGGTTGCCGGCAAAACCGATCCGGATCGCGTCCAGGCGCGGAAACCGGCCCAATAAGGTCTCGACGCCACGGTCATCGCGCCCCCGCTGTAATACCGGCGGTGCCGGATTGACGGCATCGTCGGACTCGATCAGCACCACGCTGGCGCGGTAGGCGATAGACAGGGCATAGGGCGTTTGGAAGAACACCGACCATAGTTTGGACAATTCGTCGAGATTCAACGGCAACGGCGTCAGCCGAACCAGTTCCGGCGCCTGGTCCAGGTTGGAGTCGTTCAGCGGGGCATGACTGAGGGCGGCGTTACGCAGCGCTTGGCGGGTCAAGGCCGGGTGGGCGTGCAAGTCGCGAGCCACCGCGCCCAGCATGCGCTGCGCTTCGAAGGCGGTTTCGTCGCCGTAAAACGCCAATAAATAATGCAAATCCAACGCGATTTGCGGGCGTTGGCTAATTCGTCCGCCCGGATCGCGGGTCGGCAAATCGGCGTTGCGCAAGGCCGGATTAGGCGTCACCTGATACAAACACAGCTGAACCCAGCGCAAGGCATTGGCCGGCGGCGTGGCTTGCGGCCTGCCAAGCACCACTTCGGCGCCGCTGACGGCCTGTTGCGCGGCATTTTGAATCAGTGCCGCCAACGCGGCGGTCACGGTGGCAATAGCCAGCGAATTGCTCATGACCGGCCTCCGTCGCGCTGCTTCAGATAATCGTCCAGACTCAATGTCGCGGCGGTCGTGCGCGGCTTGGCGGCGGCTTTGTCGCTGATTTGGGTGGCGCGGATTTCGATGCGGCCTATCGCCACCTGTATCGTTGGCGCGGTGGCCGGCTCGGACTTGACGTCAGCCGGTTGCCTGGCGGAACTGTCCTGGCGTAGGGACACTGCCGGAATGATGGCTTCCGGCTTGGCCGCGAGCGGGTATACCGGCGTCACGGACTCCGGCTCGGGCGGGCGAGTCCTCGCAATGAC
>NZ_JBYMAP010000301.1:0-4040 GCF_057766305.1 Methylomonas sp. BG-2
CGACGGTCGAGCCGGACAGCCGGGCCACGCAACCGCGCCCGTGTTGGCGCGGATCGATGTCAAAGCCGCTGGACACCAGAAAGCTGGAGTTTTCGATGGGGCTACGCTGGTATTCGGCGGGATCGCGGAAGGCGACCAGCAGTTGTTCGAGGTCGGCGTAGAATTCTTCGACCAACCCGGCCCTGACCAACTCCAACACGAATTTATAGTGCATGTGCAAAAAGATCGAACCGTTCTCCAGCCAACCATCGTTGAACACGCCGATCCGCCCCAAGGCCAGCGCATCGTCGCCCAGCGGTGCGTTCAGGCGATACATGCCCAGTTTACGGTCGAACAAAGCGGATGCCCGCGCGGCCTGGTACAAACGGCGTGCCTCGTCCGGTCCGGCGATCCGCAAGGCATGCACAAAGCCTTCCAGGAACAAGGGTAAGGTATGCTGTTTAAATCCAAGCACCTCGACCTTGCCGTCTTCCAGCGCTTGGTAGTCGCTTGCTTCGTAAAAGTAATAGGTCTGTATGCCTTGCGGCGTTCCGGCTTTATCGATCGCGGCCGTCAGATGCCGGCTGGCCTTGGTCAGAAACTCGCGCAATTCGGCCAAGCCTACCGTGCTGACTTCACCGGCAAAGCCCATGAATACGCTGGCCCGGTAGCCTTCCTTGAGACGGCCGCTGTCGCGCCAAAACCGCTCGGCGCTGGGTTCCGGTTCCGCCAGCAAGCGCTGTAGTCCGGCAATAAACTCAGCCAATTCGGCCGGTAACTCACAGCTCCCGGCCAGACCTTCCAGCGCTGGCCGGGTGAATTCCACCAAGCGCAGCAGCTCTATCGTCTCGTTGACCGCCGAGCCGAAAATGCCGGGCAGGCCGTTCAAGGCGTCGCACCAGCCGGGCCGATCCGCTTCCATTTCGATGCCGATGCCGGCCGGGTCCAGCGTTGCCAGCTTGTTGGCGACCAAGGTCAAAATCTTGCCCAACAAGCTGGTATAGACCACCTCGCCCAGGCCGTGCCGGTCGCGAACCCGCTGTTTATCGACCGCGCGGGCGGCGATGAGCGCTTGCTTGTCGGCATTGAATTGCACCGCGCCGTATTGGCGAACGCCGTTGCCGGTCAGTACGCACTTTTGCGCGCGCGGCGCGACGAAGTGGCTGGCATCGAAAAAGCTGTAGCCGGTTTCCAACAACAAGCCGGCCAGCCGTTCCGGAAAAATCGCCCGGTAGGCGATCAGCAAATCGACCAGATAGGTCCAATGGTCGGACCAGTAGCCGCGATCGAATTCAGCATCCTCCACTTCGCGGGCCTCGGCCAGGATGGCGCCAATAGCGGCTTCGACATCGGCACCGGCCTCGGTCAGTACTTGCCAGAGCTCGGCGTATTTGAACTCGGTGGCCAACAGTGCCGCCACGGCCGGCAGACCGGCGCAGCGTTCCACCAGACGCTCTGGTGCATCGACCACGAAACGGCTGTTGCGTAACGCGCAGGGGTTGTAACCGTCCGGCTGGATCAGGTTGAAAAAATAGCGAATGTTGCGGGTACCCAGCGCCGGTTCGAAGAACAAATCCACCCGGCGGTTTTGCAACACATCGCGAAAATCGCCGTTCCCCTCGGAATACGGCGTGTCCTGCAATAAAAAGTCGTTGTAATCGCGCTCCAGGTCGCCGTGCTTACGGCCGAACAAATACAGTAACGCCCCGCCCGGCACCGCGGTCGGAAAGCCGCCGCGCAAACCGTTGTCCAGGTAACACTGGCGAACATGCGCGTCGAACAAGGGCTTGGCGGTGGCGGTAAACGCCTTTTGCCCGATTTGGTCCAGCAGATACCGGTTGGCCGCGCGCTTGGCTTCGAAATAACCGGCCTCGGCGGCCTCGGCGATGAAGGCCAGACCGACCTCGGGCGACGCGGCATGGCCATAGATGCCGTAAAACACCCGGCTGGCACCGGGCGGCACCTCCAGCCTCAGAGTCTGGAAGGCCGACGGCGTGCGGTTGCCGGCCACTTGACGATCCAGATCCAGCGCGGAGTCGGCGAAGAAGCGTTCCGCCCTCGCGAAATCCCCGGCCAGGCCGAACACCCGCTCCGGATCGACAATGACCGGATTCAACAGACCGTCCTTAAGCCCTGCAAAGAAATTGCCCGCCACGACCGGCTCGACTTGCGGACTGTCGGTCGGCCACACCCGGAGCCGATAAAACGCCACCCGGCTGGCAACGCCCTCGACGCGCATAAACGCTTCCGAGGTGCGGCTCATGAATTTGAGTATCCATTGATTCATCGCGTAAGGCAGCACTTGCGGCAAGCCGTCGACGACTTCGATAGCCAAACTAACCGGCGAGGTGTTGGTGATTTCGACTCGGCGCAGCAACCCGGCCACCGCCGCTTCCGGCAGCGTCGCCATATCGGCGCGGATGCGTAAGCCCAAGCGCGGATGAGATTCCTCGACGCCGACTTCTTGTTCCGACACATACAAACGCTGGCGAACGTCGGCGCCGGCATTGCGCTGGAAAGGTTCGTGGCAAATCGCGCTCGGACCGCTACCTATCTTCAAAAAGGTGCGAAAACCGCGCGATGCGGTGAGTTGATAAGCTTTGTCGGCCGGGAAAAACTCCAGAAACGCGCCGTCTTTGTTACGCACGCCGAAACTGGCGATGGCCTGGCCGCGATTGACGTAAAACGCCCAGGCCGGCCGGCCCGAAACCCCGGCGATGCCCGGCAGAAAACTGGCAAACGCTGCTTGGTCGTTGTATTGCTCGACGACGAAAGCGCCGTCCGAGTCGAAGAAATAAGCGGACTGGTTCAAGGGGCTGACCTCGCGTGTCGCGGTGAAAACGTTGTCCAGCTTAGTATAGACTCCGGGTTTTCACTGGCCGTTTCCGCCGATGGGCGGGCCAAAAACTGCTGATAGAGCAGCATGCCGCCAGCAACGCCTGCCCGCGCGGCAACACCCTCAAATACCCGGCCTTTTGCTTTGCCTTATTCCGCGCGGTTTAAAGAATTGGCACGATAACTGCCGCCCTGCCCGGCTGTAGGCTTGGTAGCGAGCCTGCCGTATTCATTCCAACCAAGAGAAAATCAAATGAAAAAACTTGTTTCGTGGCCGGCCTGTGGCTTTTCGGCAGTCAAACCGCATTCGCCCAACAAGCGCCGGAAGCCCCCAAACCGCCATTGGGCTTTTTCGTAACCAGCACCGGTATCGGTAAAGGCGCGGATCTGGGCGGCTTGGCTGGCGCCGATGCCCATTGCCAAAAACTGGCCGGCTCGGTCGGCGCCGGTCATCGAACCTGGCATGCTTATCTGAGCACCCAAGCCAGCGCCGGCCAGCCCGCCGTCAACGCCCGCGACCGAATCGGCAAAGGGACCTTGGGCCAATGCCGCCGGCATCATCGTCGCGAACGATGTCGCGCATTTGCACGGCGATACCTTGGAACTGGCGCAGCTGGGTAACAACCTGCACAAAAAGACCGCATACACCGAGAAAGGCGATGCGCTGAAAGGCGTCGGCGACACGCCGAACGAACACGACATCCTGACCGGGTCCAAACCGGATGGCACGGCCTATGCCGATGCCGCCGACCACACCTGCAAAAATTACACGAGCAGTGGCGAAGGCACGGTCCGCGTCGGCCATTTCGACCGTACCAACGGCGGCCGCACCGGCGGTAACGTGTCCTGGAACTCAACCCACGACGGCCGGGGCTGCAGCCAGGAAAACCTGGTCAGCACCGGCGGGGCCGGCTATTTCTATTGCTTTGCCGCCGACTAGTTCTTTGCCGGGTTCTCGGTCGCGCTGGTCATTTCGGCAGGGATTGGCGTTCGCGCTGTTATTAGAAACGAATTCCAGCGCCACGGACGCATCGAAGCCTGCCGACCGCGGCGGGATGTCCGCTTCCCGGTGGGGATGACGGCCGCTGCGTTGCAAACCCTGTCGCGTCATTGGCTTGGTCGTCGGCGCGTCGTTGACTCGGTCGTTGTCGCGCCGTTGGCTCGGTCGCTGCGCGCCGTTGGCTCGGTCGCTGTCGCGCCGTTGACTCGGTCGTTGTCGCGCCGTT